>CAZTMF010000378.1:0-3845 GCA_964614675.1 uncultured Caulobacteraceae bacterium
TGTGGAAGTCGCCCAACGGCACCATCCGCAACATCCTGGGCGGGGTGATCTTCCGTGAACCGATCATCTGCAAGAACGTGCCGCGGCTGGTGCCGGGCTGGACCAAGCCGATCATCATCGGCCGCCATGCCTATGGCGATCAGTACCGCGCCACCGACTTCCTGGTGCCTGGCAAGGGCAAGTTGAAGCTCACGTGGGAGGGGGAGAACGGCGACAAGATCGAGCGCGACGTGTTCGACTTCCCGAGTTCGGGCGTCGCCATGGCGATGTTCAACCTCGACAGCTCGATCCGCGACTTCGCGCACGCTTCGTTCCGCTACGCCCTGGCGCGGAACTATCCGCTGTACCTCTCGACCAAGAACACCATCGTCAAGGCCTACGACGGGCGCTTCAAGGACATCTTCCAGGAGATCTACGACGCCGAGTTCAAGGACCAGTTCGCCGCCGCCGGCCTGACCTACGAACACCGGCTGATCGACGACATGGTGGCCGCCGCGCTGAAGTGGTCGGGCGGCTACGTCTGGGCCTGCAAGAACTACGACGGCGACGTGCAGTCCGACACCGTGGCGCAAGGGTACGGTTCGCTGGGCCTGATGACCTCGGTGCTGATGACGCCGGACGGCCGCACGGTGGAGGCCGAGGCCGCCCACGGCACGGTCACCCGCCACTTCCGTCAGCACCAGCGCGGCGAGCAGACCTCGACCAATTCGGTGGCCTCGATCTTCGCCTGGACCCGCGGCCTGACCCACCGGGCCAAGCTGGACGACAACGCCGAACTCGCCCGCTTCGCCCAGACCCTGGAGAAGGTCACCGTCGACACGGTGGAGGCGGGCTCCATGACCAAGGACCTGGCGCTGCTGGTCGGCGACCAGCAGGCATGGCTGACCACCGAGGGTTTCTTGGATAAGGTGGCCGAAAACCTGGACAAGGCCCTCGCCGCTTAAGGGGGTCTCCTGAGGGGACGGCAATGCGGCTTGGAACCCTGTTTCTGATCGCGATCCTGATCGCGGTCGGCTATTTCGTCACCGCGCCCTGGTGGACCTTCCGCTCGATGCGGGACGCCGCGCGCAACAACGACCAACCGGCTCTGGCCCGGGTCATCGACTATGACTCCGTGCGTCAGGGCCTAGCCGATCAGCTCGCCGGCCGCCCGCCGCCGCCCCCGCCGCCCAGCGTCTGGAGCGATCCGATGGGGGCGTTGGGGCGCCTGTTCACACCGCCGCCGCCCGCGCCGCCGCAGACCGACGTCCTGGTTTCGGCCCGCAACATCGCCGCCATGGCCGACGGCCGCCGCCCGTCGGCTGGCCCGGCCCTGGCCGGCCACGAGCCTTTCCCCATGATCGCCTTCTGGGGTCCCGACCGCTGCCGCATCAGCGTGAGCGATCCCGACGCCAAGGCCCGCAAGACCGAGTTCGTGTTCGAGCGGAAGGGCATCTTCAACTGGAAGCTCGAACGCATCGTCCTGCCGACCCGCAAGGCTCCCGCGCCCCCAACCGCCGCCCCGAGCCGCGCCGCCGCATGAATAGAATAGTCGGCGTTCTCGTCGTCCTGGCGCTGGTCGCCGTGGCGGCCGCCTATGTCGCCTCGCCCATCTACGCCTTCGATCAGCTGAAGCAAGCCGCCCGCAGCGGCGACCGCGAGCGGATGGAGGCCCTCGTCGATTTCCCGGCCGTGCGCGACGACCTGAAGCGGCAGGTCGATTCCAAGGCCACCAGACTGGCCCGCAGCGCCGAGGGCGTCGGCTACCCGATCGCCGCGATCATCGGCAAGCTGGGGGCGGCTCTGGGCGACCGCGCCATCGACAAGCTGGTCACGCCCGAGGCGATCAGCGCCATGGTCCAGTTCGGCGAGACGCCGCGCGGGCGCCGCAAGGCGGCGGCGTCGGACGACGGCCAGGGCGCGAACGACGACAGTGGACACGGGACTGTCGTCCACTATGGCTATCTGACGCCCGACAGGTTCAAGGTGGCGGTGTCGCCAGCCAGCGATCCGGACCGTCCCGTCGACCTGATTCTGGAGCGCCGCGGGCTCTTCTCGTGGCGCCTGGAAGCCATAAGGCTGCCGAAGTAGACGGCGGCCGACGGCAACAACGACAACAACGAGAACGAGGAGGAACTATGATTAGCCACCTGATGCTGGGCGCGAACGATCCGGCCGCCTCGGCCGCATTCTACGACGCGGTGCTGGTCCCCCTGGGCTACAAGCGAGCTTTCGAAATGCACGGCCGCGTGGGCTACAGCTGCGGCGAGGGCAATCCGCCCCTGATCGTCGGCAAGCCGGGCGACGGCGGCGACGCCACCTTCGGCAACGGGGCCATGATTGGTTTCCGCGGCAAGGACCCCGACAACGTCCAGGCGGCCTGGAACGCCGGTCTCGCCGCCGGCGGCAAGGACGAAGGCGGCCCGGGGCCGCGCCCGATGGGCCCCCCGGGCACCTACGCCGCCTATCTGCGCGACCCGTCCGGCAACAAGATCGGCATCTTCTGCACGGTCGCGAGCTGAGGCTCACCTCTCCTGTCATCCCGGGCGGCCCAAGGCCGGCCCGGGATCGTCAGAAACGCACGCGTCCACCGGGATCCCGGACGAGGCCCTCGCGAGGCTTTCCGGGGGTGACAACCATGCGGTCGGAGTCCTAGTCGGCCTGCTGCAATTCCGCTTCGCCCACCGGCGCAGCCGGCGCTCTGGCGCCCGGATCCAGCCGCGCGCGGGCGGAGAACATCGGGCCCTTGGCCTGGGCGACCGGCGCGAAACGCATCATGCCGACCGGCTCGGTGACATTGTCGTAGATGGCCTCGAAGCCACCCGAGCGGCGGTAGGTCTCATGCCAGAATGAGGCGCCTTTGGGGTCCTTCAGGAAGGTGGTCCACCAGCCGCGGTGCAGGCCCTCGCGGGTCCAGCGTTCCAGGCTGTCGAGATCGCGCCAGTACTGGCGCATGCCGAGATGGGGCGGGAAGAGCGAGAACAGGAAGCTCTCGTGCAGCAGGAGCCCGTCGGGCCTCTCGGCCACGGCCCGGCCGATCTCCTTGCCGGTCTTCATCGCGGCGCCCAGCGCCTTCAGGCTGGGCGCCCGCATGCCGAGGTAGATGACCACCAGGTCCGGATAGCCGGAAAGGTCCACCGTCTGCCGGCGGACCGGCGTAGCCTTGCCCATGAGATCGCTCCCGCTTGCGCCCTCATACGAGCGCACAAGCCGGCCGGATCACAAGCCCGCTAGGCGGCCTGCATCGCCGCCCTGACCGCGTCCAGGCCCGCCTGGGCCTTGGAGGCGTCCGGCGCGCCGCCCTGGGCGAAATCCGGCTTGCCGCCCGCGCCCTGGCCGCCCATGGCCTGCACCGCCGCCCGCGCCAGGGCCGCCGCATCGAGCCGGCCGACCAGGTCCGCCGTCAGGGCCACGGCGATGGCCGCCTTGCCCTCATTGGTCGAGACGTAGGCAGCGACGCCCGAGCCCAGCTGCTTGCGCGCGTCGTCGACCACGCCGCGCAGGTCCTTGGGCGGAACCCCGTCAAGCAGGCGGGCGTCGAGCTTCACGCCATTGATCTCCTCGGCCGCCGGAACCGCCGCGCCGCCGCCGCCCAGGGCCAACTTGCGCTTGGCGTCGGCCAGTTCCCGCTCGAGGTTTCGGCGTTCGGTGGTGAGCGCCTCGATGCGGGCGCCGAGCTCGGCGACTGGAACCTTGAACTGTTCCGCCAGGGCGCGGGCGGTATTGGCCTGGTCGAGCAGGTAGCGCCGCGCGGATTCCCCGGTCAGGGCCTCGATCCGGCGCACGCCCGCAGCCACCCCCCCCTCGGAGACGATCTTGAACAGGGCGATGTCGCCGGTGCGCGCCACGTGGGTGCCGCCGCAGAG
>CAZTMF010000379.1:0-3842 GCA_964614675.1 uncultured Caulobacteraceae bacterium
CGGCCAGCCAGAACGAGATCACCCCGCTGATCCACGACGGGGTGATGTTCGTCCAGAGCGGCGACACGGTGCAGGCGCTGTCGGCCGCCAAGGGCGACCTGCTCTGGCAGTACCTGCGCCCCCTCTCCCCGGACGGGACCGACCCCAAGGGCACGCGGGTCAAGACCATGGCCCTCTATGGCGACGAGCTGTTCGCCTCGTTCGTCGATGGCCATGTGGTGGCGCTCGACGTGAAGTCGGGCCGGGTGATCTGGGATCACGCGGTGCTGACGCCGGCCGAGGCTTCGAACAAGGGCCGCGCCGACGGGGTCAATTTCCATCTCGACGGCGGGCCGATCGTGGCCAGGGGCAAGGTGATCTTCGGCGTCAGCCTGGGCACTGACACGCCCAAGGGCGGCTGCTTCATCATCGCGCTGGACGCCAAGGACGGCTCGGAGGTCTGGCGCTTCCACACCGTGGCCCAGCCCGGCGAGCCCGGCGGCGACAGCTGGAACGGCGCTCCGGCCGACCAGCGCTTCGGCGGTGGCGTCTGGACCGCCGGCAGCTACGATCCGGAGCTGAACCTCGTCTATTTCGGCGTCGGAAACACCTATGACGCCGCCACCCTGCTGGAGCCCAGGGACGGCAAGGTCGGGCCCAACGACGCCCTCTATACCGACTCCACCCTGGCGCTGGACGCCGACACCGGCCAGCTGAAGTGGCACTTCCAGCACGTTCACCGCGACGTCTGGGACCTGGACTGGGTGTTCGAGCAGTCCCTGGTCGACCTGAACCTCGGCGGCAAGCCGAGGAAGCTGGTGCTCACCGGCGGCAAGATCGCCCTCTTCGACGCCATGGACCGCGCCACCGGCAAATACGCCTTCTCGCGCGACATGGGCCTGCAGAACCTGGTCCTGGGCGTCGATCCCAGGACGGGCGAGAAGACGCTGAATCCGGCTCTGGCGCCGGAGCCCGGCAAGCCCAAGTTCATGTGCCCGAGTCCGCTCGGCGCCCGCAACTGGCCCTCCACCGCCGTCGATCCGTCCTCGGGCGTGGTCTATGTCCCGATGGTCGAGTTCTGCACCGACTACAGCTATTCGCCCGGCTCGCCCGAGCAGACCGCCAAGGGCGGCGTGGACATCAACTTCTCGGGCATGCTCCCGAGGCCCGGCAACGACGGCAAGTTCAGCCGCCTCACCGCCATGGACCTGAAGACCGGCAAGGTGCTCTGGATGCGCCGCCAGCGGGCGCCACTGGCCACCGCCATGCTGGCGACGGGCGGCGGGATCGTCTTCTCCGGCGACCGCGACCGCTACTTCCGCGCCCAGGACGCCAAGACCGGCCAGGTGCTCTGGGAGACGCGCCTGAACGCCACGCCCAATTCCTTCCCGGTCACCTTCACCGAGGGCGGCCAGCAGTACGTGGCGGTGGCCACAGGCGGCGGCAGCTCCTGGGACGGCGCCACCGCCTCGGCGGGCGCCGAGATCGTAAACCCGGCGGGCGGGACCACCATGTGGGTGTTCAAGCTGCCGGCGGCGGCCAAGGGGAAGAAGCACTAGGCCCCAACCCCCGCTCATCCCGGCGAAGGCCGGGACCCAGGACAAGTGACACTGGGGCCCGCAGCAACGATCTGCAGCGGCGCCGCCTCATCCCTTGCGGGGATCAGGCTCTAACCTGCCCTGGGTCCCGGCCTTCGCCGGGATGAGCGGGATTTGGAGAGGCGGACTGCCCCCTATCCCACCCACCGCTGCGCGGCCTCGGCCGTGTCGCCCGGGTTGGTGTTGAAGGCGATGGCGCTCCCTGGCGCCAGACGGTGGACGAGGTTCAGCACGCGCTCGAACAGCAGGAGCCGCTCGGGCGGCTCGCGAAGCCCCGCGCCGATCACGATGCAGTCGAAGGGCCTGGAGCGCAGCGCCTGCTCCACCACCTGCAGGGCGGTGTCGCCGAGGTCGGTCAGGCAGCTTTCGGTCGCGTAGCCGAGGTCGCCGAGCCGCCCGATCTCGGCGTCGATGTAGGCCCGCACCAGCTCGGGCGTGAGACCCGGGAATGCGCTGAAATCCACGACCGCCGGATCGAGCCCGATGGCCAGTACGCTCTTTGCCGTCACGTCCAGGCTCCAGAGGCGCCCCTACCGGCCCGCCGCCTGCGCATCCATTCCCAACTGATCGAACAGGAACATGTTCCGGTCGGTCGCCTGGGCGATCTGCTCATCGAGCGACTGGCCGATGCCGTGGCCACCGGTCTGGCTGGTGCGCAGCAGGATCGGCGCGTCGGAGGTGGTCGCCGCCTGCAGCGCCGCGGTGAACTTGCGCGACTGCATCGGGTTGACCCGGCCGTCGTTGGCGCCGGTCATCATCAGCACCGCCGGATAGGCCGTGCCCGCCCGCACGTGGTGATAGGGCGAATAGGCGTAGAGCGCCTTGAACTGGGCCGGGTCCTTCACCGTGCCGAACTCGGTGACGTTGAAGGCGCCGTTGGGATCCAGCTCCACCCGCAGCATGTCGTAGATGCCCACCTGCGAGACGACCGCATGGGCCAGGCCCGGGTGCTGGGTGATCATCGCGCCCATGAGCAGGCCGCCGTTGGAGCCGCCGAGGAAGCCCAGCTTCCTGTGGTTGGTGTAGCCGTCCTTGATCATGGTCTCGCCGGCCGCGGCGAAGTCGTCGAAGACGTTCTGCTTCCTGGTCAGCATGCCCTCCTGGTGCCAGCGGTCGCCGTACTCTCCGCCGCCCCGGATATTGGCCTCGGCCCAGACGCCGCCGGCGTCGAGCCACAGGCGGACCTTTGAGCCGCCGAAGCCCGGCGACTGGTTCACGCCGTAGCCGCCGTAGCCGTACAGCAGCACGGGGTGCGAGCCGTCGAGCTTGAGGCCCTTCCTGGCGATGACATTGATCGGGACCTTGGTCCCGTCCTTGGAGGTAGCGAAGATCCGGTGCACCTCCGCGTCGGCGAAGGAGACTGGCGAGGTCATCTTCAACGCCGTCTTGGTGGTCCGGCCGGTCGCCCGGTCCCAACGCATGAACTGCGCCGGCTCCAGATAGGTCACGACGTCGAACAGGGCGCCGCCCCTGGGCAGGGCGTCGATCTCATTGACCGATGCGATCTCCGGCAGGGCCAGCTTCGAGGGATGGCCGCCCGCGAGGTCGGTCATGGTCACCTGGCTCGGGCCGCCGGCGATACGGTTCACGAACAGGCGGTCGCCCGCGATGGCCAGGGGAGCGGAGAATTCGCCGCCGTCGATGATCGCCGCGTCATTGTGCTCGGGCACGATCACCTGCGCCTTCGGGAAGCCGCCCGCATAGGGCGCCCTGAGCTTGATGACCTTGCCCATCAGGGCGTTCTTGCGCGAGACGGCATAGACCGTACCGTCGCGGCCGATCACCGCTCCGCCGATCACCTTGTCGGCGTACTTGCCGATCTGGATGGCGCGGCCGTCCGGCTCCAGCACGAAGTGCAGCCACTGGCCGCCGTCGCCGAACTGGACGTTGGCCAGGCCCGCCTTCCCGCCTTCGCCCGCGTCGAGGAAGATCTCGGCGGTACGCGGCAGGCCGTCCTTCTCGCTCAGCACCAGCTTGTCGGACGAGACCGGCGCGCCGAGGTGGTGCAGGTAGAGCGACAGGTGAAGGTGGCGCTCGCTCTCGGGGACGCTGGGCTCCGGATAGCGGGTGTACCAGAGGCTCTCGCTGTCGGCCGTCCAGGACGCGGCGCCGCCGCCCGTCGGATATTGCACCCGGTCGATGGGCGTCTCGATCTCCTTGCCGGAGGCCACGTCATAGACGTGCAGGGTGCCGTCCTCGCTGCCGTTCTTGGACAGCGACACGGCCACCTTGGAGCCGTCGGGCGAGGCGACGTACCAGTCGATC
>CAZTMF010000380.1:0-3818 GCA_964614675.1 uncultured Caulobacteraceae bacterium
CTCGGGGGTCTCGTCGGCCTCTTCCTCGAAGCCTTCGACCTCCTCCTCGACGACCTTTTCTTCCTTTTCCTCGTCGGCCTCGTAGTCAGGCGCGCGGGTGCGGATGCGCCGGTTGCGCAGCGCCTCCTCCGGATCGAAGGCGGTCTGGCATTTCGGACACAGAGCTGGCCGTTTGTTCAGATCGTAGAACTTGGCCGAACAACTGGGGCAGATCTGCTTTTGACCGAGTTCAGGTGCGGCCAAGGCGGGACCTCTTCGTAGGGGGCGGGGGAAAGCGGCGGCTCACTTGCCACGCGTCCTGGCCGCTGTCAAAAGCTTCCCCGCCGAATCCAAGGCCGCCGGAGGACCAGAGCCGCATGAGCCCGCCGACCCTTACGAGCCGCCCCGGTGGCGCGCTCAAGGGCCGCACCCGGGCGCCGGCCGACAAATCCATCTCCCATCGCGCCCTGATCCTGGGCGCCCTGGCCGAGGGCGAGACCCTGATCGAGGGCCTCCTGGAAGGCGATGACGTCGTCCGCACGGCCGAGGCCATGCAGGCCTTCGGCGCGGGCGTCGAGCGCCTGGGCGAGGGCCGCTGGCGAGTGGTCGGCCACGGCGGCCTCGCCGAGCCGGCCGATGTGGTCGACTGCGGCAACTCCGGCACCGGCGTGCGCCTGATCATGGGGGCGGCCGCGCGCTTCTCGATCACCGCCACCTTCACCGGCGACAATTCGCTGCGCCGGAGGCCGATGGCGCGGGTCACCGATCCCCTGACCCAGATGGGCGCCCTGTGCGTTGGACGCGGCGGCGGGCGGCTGCCGCTGTCGATCCGCGGCGGGGGCCTGAAGCGGATCAGCTACCGCCAGCCGGTTCCTTCGGCCCAGGTGAAGTCGGCCCTGCTCCTGGCCGGCCTCGGCGCCGGGGTCGAAGTGGTCGAGACCGATCCCACCCGCGATCACACCGAGCGGATGCTGAGGGCCTTCGGCGCCCGGCTCGACATCGAGGACCGCGGCGACGAGCGCGCCGTCCGGCTGGACGGCGGCCAATCCCTGACCGGAACGGCCGTGCGCGTGCCTGGCGATCCGTCGTCGGCCGCTTTTCCCCTGGTCGCGGCCCTGATCACCCCGGGATCGGAGGTGACCGTCGAGGGCGTGCTGCTCAATCCGCTGCGCAGCGGCCTGTTCCAGACCCTGCAGGAGATGGGCGCCGACCTGGTCATCTCGAACAGGCGCGAGGACGGCGGCGAACCGGTCGGCGACATCACCGCCCGTCATTCGGCCCTAAGGGGCGTGGACGTGCCCGCCGGACGGGCGCCGTCGATGATCGACGAATATCCGATCCTGGCGGTGGCGGCGGCCTTCGCCGATGGGCCTACGGTGATGCGCGGCGTCGGCGAGCTCCGCGTCAAGGAAAGCGACCGCATCGCGCTGATGGCGGCGGGACTGGAGGCCTCGGGGGTCATGGTCGAGGAGGAGCCCGAGACGATGATCGTCACCGGCCTCGCCCGGGCCAATCACAAGGTCAGGGGCGGCGCGGTGGTGGAGACCCACGGCGACCACCGCGTGGCCATGGCGCATCTGGTCATGGGCCTGGCGGCGGATGCGCCCATCAGCGTCGACGAGCCGGGCATGATCGCGACCAGTTTCCCGGGATTCGAGGCCCTGATGCGCGGCCTCGGAGCCGACATCGGCGCCTTCGCGCCGGCGACAGGCCGCTGATGGCCGGCTTCTGTATCGCAATCGATGGGCCGGCGGCTTCGGGCAAGGGCACGATCGCCTCGGGCCTCGGCCGCGAGCTCGGCTTTCCGGTGCTGGATTCGGGGCTGCTCTATCGCGCCGTCGGTGTGACCGTGCAGCGGGAGGGCGGCGATCCGGCCGATCCCGAAACCGCCGAAGGGGTCGCCCGCCGGCTCGATCCCTTACGGCTCGACGATCCCGCCTTCCGCACCCGCGAGGCCGGAGAGGCCGCCAGCGTGGCCGCCGCCCATCCCGGCGTCCGGGCCGCCCTGAAGGAATTCCAGCAACGGTTCGCGGAGACCGAGCCCGGATCGGTGATCGACGGCCGCGACATCGGCACCGTCATCGCCCCGGACGCTCCGGCCAAGATCTTCGTCACCGCCTCCCCCGAGGTCAGGGCCGACCGGCGCTACAAGCAGCTGAAAGGCCAGGGAGAGGACGTGGCCTACGAGGACATCCTCGCCGACATCCGCCGGCGGGACGAGCGCGACAGCGGCCGCGCCGCCTCGCCCCTGCTGCAGGCCCCAGACGCCGCCTTGCTCGACACCACGCAAATGTCTATATCGCAGGCCGCCGATGCGGCCCGCCGTATCGTCGAAGAGGCGCGCGCCCGCTGGGAGACTTCCCGGCAGGGCTAATCCAACCGCGCCACGCCTTCGACCGCTGCGGGATTTCGCGCCCAGGGCTCTTCGCCCTTCGCGCCCTTCGGACAGAACTCACGCGACGAGCGTTCCTCGCCCGCAAGGGGAGGCGCCGCGCGCATCCCACATCCCGACGAAAGAGAGATCCTCAGCGCATGGCTGACGTACAAACCCTGAACCCGACCCGCGACGATTTCGCGGCCCTCCTCGACGAGACCCTTGGCGGTCGCGACTTCCACGAAGGCACTGTCGTCCAAGGCAAGGTCGTGGCGGTCGAGAAGGACTTCGCCGTCATCGACGTGGGCCTCAAGACCGAAGGCCGCGTGTCGCTGAAGGAATTCGGCGGCGGTTCCGACAGCGGCTCCAAGCCCGTCGCCGTCGGCGACACCGTCGAGGTGTTCCTCGAGCGCGTCGAGAACGCCCTCGGCGAAGCGGTGATCAGCCGCGAGAAGGCCCGCCGCGAAGAGGCCTGGACCCGCCTGGAAGCGGTGTTCGAGCGTAACGAGCCGGTCACCGGCGCCATCGTCGGCCGCGTGAAGGGCGGCTTCACCGTCGATCTCGGCGGCGCCTCGGCCTTCCTGCCGGGCTCGCAGGTCGACATCCGCCCCGTCCGCGACGTGGGCCCGCTGATGGGCAAGGAACAGCCCTTCGCCATCCTCAAGATGGACCGGCCGCGCGGCAACATCGTCGTCTCCCGCCGGGCGATCCTCGAGGAAGCCCGCGCCGAGCAGCGCACCGAGCTGGTCAGCCAGCTGCAGGAAGGCGAAGTCCGCGAAGGCGTGGTCAAGAACATCACCGACTACGGCGCGTTCGTGGACCTGGGCGGCATCGACGGCCTGCTGCACGTCACCGACATGAGCTGGAAGCGCGTCAACCACCCGAGCCAGGTGCTGGCGGTGGGCGACACGGTCAAGGTGCAGATCGTCAAGATCAACCCCGACACCCAGCGCATCTCGCTCGGCATGAAGCAGCTGCAGTCCGACCCCTGGGACGGCGTGGAGGCCAAGTATCCGGTCGGCGCCAAGTTCACCGGCCGCATCACCAACATCACCGACTACGGCGCCTTCGTGGAGCTGGAAGCCGGGGTCGAGGGCCTGGTCCACGTCTCCGAAATGAGCTGGACCAAGAAGAACGTCCATCCCGGCAAGATCGTCTCCACCTCCCAGGAAGTGGACGTGGTGGTGCTGGACGTGGACGCCTCCAAGCGGCGGATCTCGCTGGGCCTCAAGCAGGCGCAGCAGAACCCCTGGGAGCAGTTCGTCGAAGCCCATCCGATCGGTTCGACCGTCGAGGGCGAGGTCAAGAACACCACCGAATTCGGCCTGTTCATCGGCCTCGAGAACGACATCGACGGGATGGTCCACCTCTCGGACATCGACTGGAACGCCCCCGGCGAAGAGGCCATGGCCCGCTACAAGAAGGGCGACATGGTCAAGGCCCGGGTGCTCGACGTCGACGTCGA
>CAZTMF010000381.1:0-3811 GCA_964614675.1 uncultured Caulobacteraceae bacterium
TGGTGATCTTCATCGTCGACGTGATCCAGTACTGGCTGCACCGGGCCTTCCACACCCGCTGGCTGTGGCCGTTCCACGCCGTCCACCACAGCCCCAAGGACCTGGACTGGACCGCGACCTGGCGCATCCATCCGGTGAACTTCATCTTCTACGAGACCGTGGCCGGGGTGGTGACCCTGCTGCTGGGTTGCTCGCCCCTGACCCTCTTGATCGTCTATCCATTCAACTTCTTCTCGGCCGCCCTGGTCCACGCCAATCTGAACTGGACCTTCGGGCCGTTCCGCTTCGTGCTGGCGAGCCCGGTGTTCCATCGCTGGCATCACGCGAGTGACCCCGAGATCCACGACAAGAACTTCGCCCCGACCTTCCCCTTCCTGGACCTGATGTTTGGCACCTTCCACATGCCCAAGGGCGAGCTGCCAGGCGCCTACGGCGCAGAAGGGGTCCCCGAGGACGTGCTGGGCCAGCTGGCCCACCCCTTCGTGGCCATCGGCCGGATGCTCGGCGGCGCGCGTCGCGCGCCCGAAGCCGCCGCGCGGCCGTGACGAGCCTGGATCCGGCCGCTGCGGCCGCCGCGTATGTGCAGCGGCTGCCGGCCGCCGCCCTGGCCGCCGCCCCCGCCCAGACCGCCTGGACCGAAACCCTGCTCGCCGCCTCGGTGGCGGTGGCTCTGCTGGCCGCCCTCACGGTCGCGCGCCTGGGAGTCCTGAAGCGGATCCGGGGTGGCTTGGAGGCCGCTGGCCGGCCCGCCTGGATGACCGACGCGGCCTGCGCCGGCGCGGCGACGGGCCTTGTCGGCCTGGCCCTGGCGCTGCTGGCGCCGATCTCCGCCGCGCACGCCGGCGGGGCGGGGCGCGTCCCCGCGGCCCTGATCGCGGCGTTGCGGCAGGCGGCCATGTTCGGCCTGGCCGGCGTCCTCTTCGCGCCCCCCCTCTACGCCCTGATGCGCCGTCTTCCCCGGATTTGGGCGCCGCTGCTCGGGAGCTTGGCCGCCCTCGCGACGTTCGCCGCCCTCTGGCTGCCGTTCGCCGAGGCGTCCGGCCCCGCCAATCTGCCGCCCGCGCCGGCCGGTTCCGCCCGCGATGGCCTGATGCGCCTGATCTCCGACACCGGCCTGCGGGCTTCGGAGGTCTATGTCTCGGCCAATCCGGCGATCGATGCGGACGTCACCGGCGCCGGCGCCGCCCGGGTGGTGATCAGCCATGGCCTGTGGACCCGGGCCTCGACCGAGGAGATGCGCGCCAGCGTCGGCCACCTGATCGGGCACCATGCGCACCACGACCAACTCTCGATCGCGGTGCTCCTGGCCATTCTCACGCTCGGCCTCGTCATGGCGGTCCGCCATCTGACCCGGCCGGTCGCCAGCGCCGTGGGCCTGAGAGTCCAGGGCCCCGCTGATCCCCTCGCCGCCCCCGGCCTGATCGCGGTTGCGATCGCCTATCTGTGCCTGGCGCTGGTCGCCGATCACGCCTTCATCCGCTGGATCAACGTCCGCGCCGACCAGTATTCGCTGGACCACGCCCGCGAGCCGGACGGCCTCGCCCAGGCCCTGCTGCACGAGTGGAAGGGCGAGGCGGTCGATCCCTCGCCGCTGCAGGAAGCGCTGTTCTACGATCATCCCGCGCTCCAGGGGCGCCTGGAGCACGCCATGCGCTGGAAGGCCGCCCACCCGGGATAGTGTGGTGAATTTGAAGTTCGCCCGCTCGTTGGAGCAGGCCCTGTGGCGAACTTCGGACTCGGGACACTAGGCCTTGGCCTTCTCCGGCGGATGCTCGTGGTGGGGGTGCCGGTCCGACTCCGAGAAGGCGCCGCCATGGGCCTCTGCCCGATCCTCGGGATCGGGATGGATGATGATGTCGGCGGCCGGGAAGGCCTCCAGCACCCGGTTCTCCGCATCGACCACCACCTGGTGCGCCTGCTCCAGGCTGAGCTCGGGATCCAGGTCGGCGTGCATCTGGATGTGCACATAGGGACCGGAGGCGCGGGTCCTCAGCTGGTGGACGCCGCGCACGCGCGGGTCGGAGGTCATGCGGCTGACGATCTCGGCGCGGGCGACGTCGGGTAGCTCGTGGTCGAGAAGCTGCTCGGAGGAGTCGCGGAACACCTTGACCGCGCCCCAGACCAGCCACGCGGCTACCGCCAGGCCGGCGGCCGCATCGATCCGCGGCGAATGGAACAGCGCCGCTAGGCCGATGCCGACCAGGGCGAAGAGGTTGGCCGCGATGTCCATCACGTAGTGCGCCCGGTCGCCGGACACCGCGACCGAGTGGGTCTGGGCCAGCACCTTGGCCTGGGCGCGGATCAGCACAACGGTCAGGACCAGGGAGACGGCCATGACGCCGACCGCCCAACCTTCCGATTGGATCGGCTTCGGCGAGATCAGGTGCAGGATCGCCTCCTGTCCGATCAGGGCCGCCGAGGCGAAGACCAGGCCCGCCTGCAGGAGGCTGGCGAAAGCCTCGCCCTTGCCGTGGCCGTAGCGGTGCTCGCGGTCGGGCGGGGCGGCGGCGTAGCGGACGGCGACGAAGGTCGCGATCGCGGCCACGATGTCGAGCGCCGAGTCCGCCAGGGACGCCAGCGCGGCGATGGAGCCCGAAGCGGCCCAGGCGAAGAGCTTGATGGCGGTCAGCACCGCGGCGGTCGCCACCGACAGCCGGGTGATCCGCTTGGTGAGGGCGGCGGTCTCGGCGACGGGCAGCGCGCCGAATTGAGCTTTGTCGTTGTGGTTTGAGGCCATGGCGCTAAGCTCACTATAGCGGCCGCAAGCGCCCTGCCTAAGGTCAATCCTGGGCGTGGGCCGGGCGGGCGAAAAAAGAACGCGCCCGTCGCTTTCGCGGCGGACGCGTCAGGGATCTTGGACCTCCATCCAAGGACGTAAAATGGACGAGCGGGCGGGCGAGCGCCTAATCACCATGGCGTGAGGGCGTCCGCCACGCCTTCTCCAGCAAGGCGTTGCAGGCGGCGCGCCTGTTCGCGGACCCTCGAAAGCATTATCTGCCGGGCCATGCGGAGTGTGGCGATCCTGACCGCCGATTGGCGCGATCCGGGCGAGGTCCTCGAGGCCTTCGCCGAGGAGCCGTTCGCGCTCGCTCTGCTGTCCGGCGGCGGCGGGTCCAGGGGCCGCTGGTCCTATCTGGCGCGCCGGCCGGTGCGCACCCTGGTGCTGGACGCCAAGGATCGGGGCGACGCCTTCGCGCAGATGACCGACCTGCTCGGCGATGCGGCGCCGGCCGATCCCTCCGGACCGCCGTTCCAGGGGGGCCTGGCCGGACTGATGGGCTACGAGCTCGGTGCGCGGCTTGAGCCGGCCGGGCATCCCAGCCATCCGGACTGGCCCCAGCTCGCCTGCGGCCTCTATCCGGCGGTGCTGGCCTTCGATCATCAGGAGCGCTGCGTCCTGGCGGTCGGCCGGGGCGCAAGCGAGGCCGAAGCCCAGGCTCGGGCCGCAGAGGCCCGGGGGCTGCTGGACGCGCCGGCGGCGCCTCCCCCCGGGCCCGGCGACACCCTGGCGGAAGGTTTCCAGGCGATCACGTCGGGTTCGGACTACGAGCACGCGGTCTCCGAGGTCGTGCGGCGGATCGGCGAGGGTGAGATCTTCCAGGCCAACGCCGCGCGGGCCTGGGGCGGGCGCCTGGCCCAAGGGGTGCGTCCCGTGCACCTCATGCGGCGGCTCCAGTCCTCGAGCCCGGCGCCCTTCGGCGCCTATTTCCGCCTGGCCGAGCGGGCGGTGGTGTCCAATTCCCCCGAGCGATTCGTGCGCGTCGCGGCCGAGGACGGCCTCCGGGTCGAGACCCGGCCGATCAAGGGCACC
>CAZTMF010000382.1:0-3759 GCA_964614675.1 uncultured Caulobacteraceae bacterium
TGAACCGGCTGAGCGACGAGGACATGGTCTCGGCCCAGCGCCAGCTGCTGCTGGATCCGGCGGCGCCCAACCCGTCGGTCGAGACCCTGCTGCACGCCTTCATCCCGGACAAGTTCGTCGACCACACCCACTCGACCGCGGTCCTGGCCCTGGCGGACCAGCCGGACTCCGAGGCGATCTTCGCCGAGATCTTCGGCGGGCGGGTCGCCTTGGTCCCCTATGTCATGCCGGGCTTCGACCTCGCCCGCGCCGCCGGCGACGCGCGCGACCGCCATCCGGACGCCGAGGGCCTGGTCCTGCTCAAGCACGGGATCTTCAGCTTCGGGGCCTCAGCCCGCGAGAGCTACGAGCGGATGATCGCCCTGGTCAGCGCCTGCGAGACCTATATCGCCCATCGGCCGCGCCTATCGGCCCGGCCCGTCGCCGTGGCGCACACCCCCGTTGCGGCCGAGGCCCTGCCCACCCTCCGCGGCGCCCTCGCCCGGGCGGCCGGCGACACTTGGCCGAAGCGTTGGATCCTGGACCTGCGCTCCGGCGACGCCGCCAGGGCCGTCGCCGACGACGAGCGGCTGCCCGACTGGGCCGGGCGCGGCGTCGCGACCCCAGATCACGTGATCCGCACCAAGCGCTTTCCGCTCGTGGCGCTCGCCATCGCCGGGGGCCTGGACAAGGCGATGGCGGACTACGGCGGCGCCTATCGCGCCTATTTCGAGCGCAACAACGCCCGCGCCGGCGGGATCAAGACCCAGCTCGACCCGCTGCCGCGCGTCGTCGCCATCCCAGGCCTCGGTCTGGTGGGCATCGGCAAGAGCGCCGCCGAGGCGGCCATCGCCGGCGACCTCGCCGAGAGCTGGGCCGCGACCCTGATCGACGCCGAGTCGGCCGGCCGCTTCGAGCCGGTCGGCGAGGCCGATGCGTTCGACATGGAATACTGGTCGCTGGAGCAGGCCAAGCTCGGCAAGGCCGCCGAGAAGCGCCTGGCCCGGCACGTGGCGGTGGTCACCGGCGGCGCGGGGGCGATCGGTTCGGCGACCGCCAGGGCCTTCGCGGCGGAGGGCTGCGAGGTCGCGGTGCTCGACCTCGATGGTGCGGCGGCCGAAGCCGTGGCCGGCAAGCTGGGCGGCCAAGCCCTGGGGCTCGGCTGCGACGTCACGGACTCCAAGGCCGTGGACGCCGCGTTCGACCGGATCGTCCAGCGCTTCGGCGGGATCGACATCGTGATCTCCAACGCCGGCGCGGCCTTCTCCGGCGCCATGGCCGGGCTGGACGACGAGGTCCTGCGCAAGAGCTTCGAGCTGAATTTCTTCTCGCACCAGGCCGTGGCCCAGGCGGCCGTGCGGGTGCTGCGCGCCCAGGGCATGGGCGGGGCGTTGCTGTTCAACGTGTCCAAGCAGGCGGTGAACCCCGGCCCCGACTTCGGCTCCTACGGGACCTCCAAGGCGGCGCTGCTGGCCCTGGTGCGGCAGTACGCGCTCGAACTCGGGCCCGAGGGCGTACGCTGCAACGGCGTAAACGCCGACCGCATCCGCTCGGGCCTGCTCACCGACGAGATGATCCGCGCCCGCAGCACGGCGCGCGGCGTCACGCCCCAGGCCTATATGAGCGGCAACCTCCTGGGCCAGGAGGTCCGCGCCGAGGACGTGGCCCAGGCCTTCGTCTTCGCCGCCCTGATGGGCCGCACCACCGGCGCCATCCTTCCCGTCGACGGCGGCAATGTCGCCGCCATGTTGCGTTGAGCCGTTAGGCTGACGCCGTGCGGATGCTCCTCAGCCTGATCCTCCTTCTCGGCCTGGCCGCCGCCGCGGCCGCCCAGCCCGCCCCGCCCGTGCGCCATTGGCTGGAGATCACCGCCCGGGGCCCGGAGCTGCGGCTCGTCACGCCCGACTTGGCCTGCCCCGACGCCTTGGTGGACGGACAGCCCGCGCCGATGGACCGCCGCGCCGCCGCCAACGACGACTTCCCGATCACGGTGTGTCAGCTGTTGCTCGCCCCGGGCGTCCGGCGCGCGGCGATCGGCGACTGGACCGCGCCTTTGCCCAAGGCCGAGCCTCGCCGGGTCCTGATCTTCGGCGACACCGGCTGCCGGCTGAAGGGCGCCGCGGTCCAGGCCTGCAACGACCCGCGCCAGTGGCCCTTCGCCCTGGTCGCGGCCAAGGCGGCGGCGATGAAGCCGGACCTGGTCATCCACGTGGGCGACTACTGGTACCGCGAGAGCCCCTGCCCCGCCGGCGTGGCCGGCTGCGCGGGCAGCCCCCACGGCGACAACTGGACCACCTGGGACGCCGAGTTCTTCGCGCCGGCGGAGCCCCTGCTCAGCGCGTCGCCCTGGGTATTCGCCCGCGGCAACCACGAATCCTGCGCCCGCGGCGGCCCGGGCTGGTTCCGGCTGCTTGACCAGGCCCCCGAGCCCCTCGCCTGCCCCGCCGACAGCGCCCCGTTCAGGGTGGGGATGGGCGACACCAGCCTCTATGTCCTGGACAGCGCCGAGAGCGTGGACGCCTCCGCGCCCGGGCCTCAGGTCGCCCAGTTCGCCGGCCAGCTGGACGCCCTGGGCGCCGAGCTCGACCATGGCAAGGGCTGGATCATCACCCACCGCCCGATCTGGGGCCTCGTCCCGGTGAAGAAACTCGGGCCCCTGGGCGCGCTCGAGGTCGAGCTGAACAAGACCGAGCAGGCGGCGGTGCGCGGCCGCGCCCTGGAGGGCGTGCAGATGGTGGTCTCCGGTCACATCCATCACTTCGCCGCCTATGACTTCGCCGGACGGAGGCCCGCCCAGCTGATCGTCGGCACCGGCGGCGACATCGGCGATCCGGCGGACAGCGCGAGGATCAAGTCGGACGTGGTCTCCCTCGACGGTCTGGACGCCCGGCGCTTCGGCTTCGACCGCTACGGCTATCTGCTGCTCGACCGCTCAGGCGCCGACTGGACCGGCGCCTTCCGCGACCTCGACGACAAGGTGGTGGCGACCTGCCGGCTGCACCTGCGCCAGCTCACCTGCAAGCGGCCGCCATCGAAGGGGGGGGGCAGGCGAGAGATGATCCGGGCGCAAGCCGCACTACTTGCCATGGCGGCGCTGTTCCCGGTGTCGGAGGCTTCCGCGCACCACTCTTTCGCCGCCTACGACAGCACAAGGACCCTCACCCTGACGGCGACGGTCGAGACTTTCGAATGGGCGAATCCGCATGCCGTGCTCCAGGTCCTGGCGCAGGAGAATGGCGCCGACGCACAGGCGGAATGGGACATCGAGACCAGCTCGCCGAGCATACTCCAGCGCTTTGGGTGGAAGCGGGATTCAGTCAGGCGCGGCGATCGTGTCCTCGTCGTCCTAAACCCCATGAAAGACGGCTCACATCATGGCCGCCTGCATACCGTCACCTTGCTCGACACCGGAAGGGTCCTGAGGACGAAGCTGTCCGGCCCCTGACAGGCGGCTAGGCCGTCCGCTTCGCCAACCCCCGCCGCGCCTCGGCGGCGTACCAGATCAGGATCGCCGGGGCGCCCAGCACCACGTCCCGGCCGCGCAGGACCAGCGACATGGCGATGGCGGTCGCGGGGCTGAGGTGCATGACCGCGCCCACCAGCAGGAAGCCGCCCTCCTGCACTCCGGCCGCCCATGGCACCAGGAAGAAGGCGCTGCGGGCGGCGCAGACCAGGCCGTGCAGGGCCAGGCCGTCCCAGAGGCTGACCGGGGCGACGATGGCCCGGCCGATCAGCCAGATCTGCACCGCGCCCGTGGTCCAGGCGATCACGTGCAGCAGG
>CAZTMF010000383.1:0-3757 GCA_964614675.1 uncultured Caulobacteraceae bacterium
TCCGACCTGACCTGCTCGACGGCGGTCCGGATGGCGGCCTTGTAATCCATTGCGCTTACAATCCCTTAGGGCCCACCGGCCCCTTCTCTGCCCTCGACGGCGCGGAGCTTTTCGCACACGCGTTCCGACTCGTCCACATAGGCAAGGCTAGCCGCAGCCGCCACTTCGCGAATTGACGCTGCTCAATCGCGGGCGGACCGAACTGCCCATTCACGACGCGCGAACGGCGCGTCACGGCCTCTTGAATCGGTACGCGACCTGGTCGGTCTTCCCTCGGATCGAGGGGTCGAACACCAGCTTGTCGTGCGGGTCGGCCGGATTGCGCAGCAGATCGCTCTCGGCGGCCAGCACGAAGCCCGCCTCCTTCATGTCGGCCAGGATCTGCTTGGGCTCGATCCGGTGCAGGGTGCGGGCGACCGTCCAGCCGGTCCCGGGCGCGGCGACGTGGTCGATCACCAGGAAGACGCCGCCGGGCTTGAGGTCGGCCAGGATGGCCTTGTCCAGGGCGATGATCTGCTCGTGGCTCAGGCCGAACTGCAGGTCGTGGTAGTTCTGCGAGGTCCAGATCATGTCGAGCTTCTCGGGCGTGGTGAAGGTCCCGCCCGGGATCGTGGACAGGGACACGTTCTTGTAGTGCGGGTCGGCGGCCAGGCCCTGGATGGCGCTCACTTCCTTCGTCTCGAACTTCGCCATGAAATCGGGAAAGGTCGCGTAGACGTGGCCCTGGGGCCCGACGGCCGCGGAGAAGATGCGGGTGAAGTAACCGGCTCCCGGCATGTAGTCGGCGACCTTCATGCCCGGCCTGAGGCCCGCGAAGGCCATCAGCTCTCCTGGATGGCGGCCGGCGTCGCGGTCCCGGTCCGCCGCCGGACGCGCCGGATCGGCTAGGGCCGCCTGGATCGCGGGTGAGACCGCCGCGGCCGCGGCGGTCGCGACTAGCCCGACCGCCGCCGCCACGCCCAGCACCTTCATCGCCAGCTTACGCATGTGTCTTCTCCCCAGCTCGCGCGGTTGAATTCAGCGACTCACTTCGGCTTCTGGAACTTCAGCACGAACTGGTCCGTGTGACCCCGGATCGAAGGGTCGAACACGTTCTTGTCGTGCGGGTCAGCCGGGTTCTTGAGGATGTCGCTCTCGGCGACGAGCTTGAAGCCGGCGGCCTGCAGCTCGCTCTTCACGGCCGCCTCGTCGATCCGGTGCAAGGTCGCCGTGGCGCTGGTTCCGGTCCCCGGGGCGGAGTGATCGATGATGAAAAGGACGCCGCCGGGCTTCAGGGCGTTGAACAGGCCCTTGTCCTCCGCGGCGATGTCGGGGCCGCCGAAGCCAGGATTGTGCATGTCGTGGTAGAATTGCGAGATGAAGATCAGGTCCAGCCTGGGCGAAGGCGCCCAGGTCGGCAGCGGGTCGACGGCCAGGCTGACGTTCTCGTAGCCGGGCTCGGCGGCCAGCTTCTTGACCAGGTCCGACGGGTGGAAGTTCCGCTCCGAAAGGTCTCCCGGCACCATCCCGTAGACGTGGCCCTTGGGCCCGACCACCTTGGCGAAGATGCGGGTGTAGTAGCCGCCGCCGGGGAACACGTCGGCGACGTTGTCGCCCGTCTTGACGCCGGTCAGGGCCACGATCTCGCCGGACTTGCGGTCCGCATCCCGCGCCCGTTCGGCCGCGGGACGGCTCGGATCGTTCAGCGCCGCCTGGATCGCGGGCGATACGGCCGCCGCAGCACTCACAGCCAGGCCGAGCGCGGCCAGTCCCACCAAGCCCATGGACAGCTTACGCATGCGTTTCCCTCCCTCGGTTGTCATCCCGGAGAGCCGCGCGAGCGGCTGATCCGGGATCGCGGCAAGCGCCGGCGTCCTTGGCGATCCCGGCTCTCCGCCGCTGGGCGGCTACGGCCGGGATGACGAGGTTGTCGGCCTACGGCTTACGGAACTTGAACAGCAGCTTGTCGGTGTGGCCGCGGATCGCCGGGTTGGCCACCGCGTCGGTGTGCGGATCGGCGGGGTTCTTCAGCACATCGGACTCGCCCACCAACTTGAAGCCGGCGGCCTCGACCTCGGACTTCACCTGCGCTGGATCAATCCGGTGCATGGTCGACGTCACACCGGGGCCGGCTCCGGCCGCAGCCGCGTGGTCCTCGATCAGATAGACGCCGCCGGGCTTGAGTGCGGCGAACACGGCCTTGTTGAAGCCGCCGACGTCGGGCGGCGGTCCTCCGCCGGGCCCGGCGTTGTGCAGGTCGTGGTAGTTCTCGCTGGTCCAGAACAGGTCGAGCTTCTCGGGGAAGTTCAGCGCGTTGCCCTCGTAGGTCACGGCGGTGACGTTGGGCGCGACCTTGCCGGACGCTTCCAGCAGCTGGGGCCGCATCTTGGCGAAGCCGGCGGGCCAGAGGGCGTAGACGTGACCGGAGGCGCCGACGACGTCGCTGAGCAGCTTGGTGTAATAGCCCCCGCCCGGGATCAGTTCGCCCACCTTCTGCCCGGGTTTCACGCCCGCGAAGGCCAGGACGTCGGCGGGCTTGCGGTTGACGTCGCGCGCCCGGTCCGCGTCGGAACGGCCCGGGTCGGCGACGGCGGAATCCACATAGGCCGGAATGGCTCCGGCGGCTGCGGCGATGCCGGCGCCAAGCAACAGGATCGCTGCGCCCGAGGCGGCGGCGAGAATGAGTTTTCTCATATTGTGATCCTCCCTTTGTGGCCCGGCCGCAGCTTATCAGCGCGCGCGGATGGTTGACCAGGGCGGCGGCAGTTCGGCATAGCACCTCCCGGCGGGCCGAGCGGCCCGTCCGAGACCCGAGGTCTCGCCTCCCCTTTCCCGCTGTCCGAAGGTCCAGGGCCGGCCTTCGCGCGCCGCACGAACGGAAGCTGACTGAACATGACCGACGACAAGCCGAAGACGGATTGGGAAATCGCCCAGGCCGCCACCCTCAAGCCGATCCAGCAGATCGCCGACCGGCTCGATATCCCGGCCAAGAACGTCGAGCCCTATGGCCACCACAAGGCCAAGATCACCATGGATTTCGTCGAGGAGAAGCTGGCCAACCCCAAGCAGGGCAAGCTGATCCTGGTCACGGCCATCAACCCGACCCCGGCGGGCGAGGGCAAGACCACCACCACCGTCGGCCTCGGCGACGCCCTGAACCGCATCGGCAAGCGCACCGCCATCTGCCTGCGCGAGCCGAGCCTCGGCCCCTGCTTCGGCGTCAAGGGTGGTGCGGCCGGCGGCGGCTATGCCCAGGTCGTCCCGATGGACGAGCTGAACCTGCACTTCACCGGCGACTTCCACGCCATCGGCATCGCCAACAACCTCCTCGCCGCGATGCTCGACAACCATGTCTACTGGGGCAACGAGCTCAACATCGACACCCGCCGGATCACCTGGCGGCGATGCATGGACATGAACGACCGGGCCCTGCGCTCGATCGTCGACTCCCTGGGCGGCGCGGCCAACGGCTATCCCCGTGAGGACGGCTTCGACATCACCGTCGCCTCCGAGATCATGGCCATCCTGTGCCTGTCGACCTCGATGGAAGACCTGACCCGGCGGATCGAGAACATCATCGTGGCCTCGACCCGCGGCGACCGTCAGCCGGTGCGCGCCAAGGCGCTGAAGGCGGCAGGCGCCATGGTCGCGGTGCTCAAGGATGCGCTGAAGCCCAACCTGGTCCAGACGCTGGAGAACAACCCCGTGTTCGTGCACGGCGGCCCGTTCGCCAACATCGCCCACGGCTGCAACTCGGTGATCGCCACCAAGCTGGGCC
>CAZTMF010000384.1:0-3754 GCA_964614675.1 uncultured Caulobacteraceae bacterium
AGAGGCGGTCGGACAGGGCCACGGCCGGCGCCTCGCCCAGCCGCCCCGCCGGGATCCGTAGCTCGCCCCGATGGATCACGCCCTTCAGGAAAGTGCCCGTGGTCAGCACCACGCGGCCAGCCGGGTACGCCTCGCCAGATGCGCCGATGACGCCGGCGACGCGGCCGTCCTGGATGATCAGGTCCTCGGCGGCGTCGGCGACGATGGTAAGGTGGGGCTGGCGCGCCAGTTCGGCCTGCATGGCCTCGCGATAGAGCCGGCGGTCGATCTGGGCGCGCGGTCCGCGCACGGCCGGGCCCTTGGACCGATTCAACATGCGGAACTGGATGCCGGCGGCGTCGGCCATGCGACCCATCAGCCCGTCGAGGGCGTCGATCTCCCGCACGAGATGGCCCTTGCCGAGACCCCCGATGGCCGGGTTGCACGACATCTCCCCGATGGTCTCGACTTTGTGGGTGAGCAGCAGGGTGCGCGCACCGGTGCGCGCGGCCGCCGCCGCGGCCTCGCAGCCGGCGTGTCCTCCGCCGATGACAATGACGTCGTAGGTGCTCATGGAGGGCGGCATATAGCGCAGGGCGGGCCCAGTTTCACCGGCCGCGGCGATGTTTCACGTGAAACAGCTATTTGCCGATGCAGAAGCTCGCGAAGATCCGGCCCAGCACCTCTTCCGGATCGATCCGGCCGCTGATCCTTCCGAGCGCCCGCCCCGCCAGCCGCAGGTCTTCCGCGGCGAGCTCCGCACGCTCCAACTCGGCCAGCCCACGCCGCACGGCCGCCAGCGCCTCCTCCAGCCGGGCGCGGTGCCGGGCGCGGGTCGCCGCCGGGAACTCCCCGCCGGACAGGTCGGCGGACACGCGACCGAGAACCAGCTCGTGCAGCCGCTCCAGGCCATCCCCCTTCACAGCCGACAGGTCCACCGTCTCACATCCCAGGGCCGCCGCCGCGGCCCGCGCCTCGCCGGCATCCGCGCCGAACGGCCGGTCCGACTTGTTCAGCGCCAGCACGTCGCCAGACCGAACGGTCTCGAGCGCTTGACGCCAGGCGCCGCCACTCGACGAGCCGTCGACGATCCACAGTCGGAGCGCGGCCCGGTCCGCCCAGGCCCTGGCGCGCCGCACCCCTTCGCCTTCGATCTCGTCGTCGACCTCACGAAGTCCAGCCGTGTCGGCCAGCACCACCTTGAAGCCTCCGATCACCAGGGGCGCCTCGATCACGTCGCGGGTCGTGCCCGGCGTCGCAGTGACGATGGCGGCCTCGCGTTCGATCAACCGGTTCAGCAGGCTCGACTTGCCCGCGTTGGGCGCGCCGACGATGGCGATCCGATAGCCCTCACGCACCCGCTCGCCACGATCGGCGCCGGAGAGCGCCTCGGCCAGCTGCGCCTCCAGCGTCTCCAGCGGCGCGCGCGCGCGCGCGGCCACGTCCGCCGGAACCTCCTCGTCGGGAAAGTCGATGGCGGCTTCGAGATTGGCCAGAGCCTCCAGCAACGCCTCGCGCCACGCCTCGTAGCGCCGGCCGAGCGCGCCCTCGAGCTGGGACAGCGCCTGGCGTCTCTGCCCCTCGGTCTCCGCATCCACCAGGTCGGCCACCGCCTCGGCCTGGGCGAGGTCGAGCCTGCCGTTCGCGAAGGCCCTGCGGGTGAACTCCCCCGGCTCGGCAAGCCGTAGGCCGGCGGACAGGAGGGCGCCTGAGACGGCGTCGACCACCGCCATTCCGCCATGCAGATGCAGCTCGGCGGCGTCCTCCCCGGTGTAGCTGCCGGGCCCCGGCGTCCAGATCACGAGGGCGTCGTCCAGCACCCGGCCGTCCTGGCCCCTGAGCCGCCTCAGCCGCGCCTCCCGGGGCGGCGGGACCGACCGGCCCAGCACCTCCAGCGCCGAGCGGGTCCCCACGCCCGAGAGGCGTATCACCGCCACGGCCGCGCGACCGGGCGCGGTGGCCAGGGCGAAAATGGTCTCGGTCATTATTTCCGTGTCGCGGCGGCGCCGGCGGCGGCGGTCTCCATGAACCGGCGCATGGCGTCCTGAGCCTGGCCCCCGAAGGCCATCCAGCCTTTCATCAGCTCCTCGGGCTTCAGAGCCTCCATGTTCTGCGAGAAGCGCGCCTTCATCTGCTCGACCATCCAGTCGTTGAACGCCTCGACGTCTGGCTGGCCGAAGAAGACCCGGGCTTCCTGGGGCGTGCAATCGATCTCTATCGTGACCTTCATCGCCTTCCGGCCCCTCGTCTGGCCGGCGCCCTGGTGGACACCGCGCTTTTCGAGCTAGTACCGCCTCGTCCCACCAGGAGGAAGCTTCCATGAGCGAGCGCTTGAGCATCTCCACCCCGGACGGGGCCCTCTCGGCCTATGTGGCCAGGCCCACAGCCGCCCGCGCCCCGGCGGTCATCGCCATCCAGGAGATCTTCGGGGTCAACCGGGTCATGCGCGAGGTCTGCGACCGCCTGGCCGCCGCCGGCTATCTCGCCGTCTGCCCCGACCTGTTCTGGCGGCTCGAGCCGGATGTCGACATCACCGACCAGAGTCAGGCCGAATGGGACAAGGCCTTCGATCTGATGAACCGCTTCGACGTCGACCAGGGCGTCGAGGACATCCGCGCGACCATCGACCAGGTGCGCGGTTGGCCAGGATGCAACGGCAAGGTCGGGGCCGTGGGCTACTGCCTGGGCGGGCGGCTGGCCTATCTCACCGCCACCCGCACCGACAGCGACGCCTCGGTCGGCTATTACGGCGTCGGCATCGAAGGCTATCTCGGCGAGGCCGAGCGGCTGGCCCAGCCCCTGATGCTGCACGTCGCCGAGGAGGATGGCTTCGTGCCCAAGGAAGCTCAGGTCCTGATCAGGGGCGCCCTCAAGGACCATCCCCAGGTGACCATCCACACCTATCCCGGCTGCGATCATGCCTTCGCCCGTCCCGGCGGGGCCCACTACGACGCCGGGGCGGCGGCCAAGGCCGACGGCCGCACCCTGGCCTTCTTCAGGCAGAACCTGGGCTGACCCGATGCTGGCGATCCAGATCAACAGGACCGGCGGCCCCGAAGTCCTCGAGCCGGTCGACCTCCCGATCCCCAAGCCTGGCCCGGGCGAGGTGCTGATCCGCCATCACGCGATCGGCCTGAACTTCATCGACACCTATCTGCGCAGCGGCCTCTATCCGGTCCAGCTGCCGGCGACCTTGGGGTCCGAGGGCGCGGGCGTGGTCGAGGCGGTCGGCGACGGCGTCACCCGCTTCAAGACCGGCGACCGCGTCGCGCACGGCGCGGCGGGCCGGGGCGCCTATGTGGAATACCAGGCCCTGCCGGCAGACCGGGTCTCCCGGCTGCCGGACGGCGTCGACTTCAAGACCGCGGCCGCGGCCATGCTGAAGGGCATGACGGCCGAGATGCTGCTCCGTCGCTGCTATCCCCTGAAGGCGGGCGAGGTCTGCCTGGTCTGGGCGGCGTCCGGCGGGGTGGGGACCATCCTCACCCAGTGGGCCAAGGCGATCGGGGGGGTGGTGATCGGCTGCGTGGGATCGGAGGGCAAGATGGAGCTCGCCCGTTCGCACGGCTGCGATCACGTGATCCTCTACAAGACCGAGGATGTCGCCGCCCGGGTGCGCGAGATCACCGGCGGGGCGGGTGTGCGGGTCAGTTACGACGGGGTCGGCAGGGCCAGCTTCGACGCCTCGATCAGGAGTCTCGGCCGGCGCGGCATGCTGGTGACCTACGGCAACGCCTCCGGCCCCGTGCCCGCCTTCGAGCCCCTGGTGCTCAGC
>CAZTMF010000385.1:0-3751 GCA_964614675.1 uncultured Caulobacteraceae bacterium
GCCCTTCCACTTCCAGCGCGTCTTCACCCGCTGGGCCGGGGTCAGCCCCAAGACCTTCGTGGCCGCCATCGCCCACGCCGAGGCGCGCCGCAGCCTGGAAGCAGGGGAAAGCGTGCTGGGCGCGGCCCTGGACGCCGGTCTCTCCGGGCCATCGCGGCTGCACGACCTGTTCATCGCCCACGAGGCGGTGACGCCCGGCGAGGCGCGCCGTCGCGGCGAGGGGCTGGAGCTGGGCTGGGGCCTCGCGCCCACGCCCTTCGGCCAGGGACTGTTCGTCATCGCGCCCCGCGGACTGTGCGGCCTGGCCTTCACCGAGGAGGACGGCGGCTGGGAGCACGCCTTCGCCGATATGCACGGCCGCTGGCCGGCGGCGGCCTGGGTCCGCGACGACAAGGCGGCCGAGGCCATGGCGCGCCAGGCCTTCCTGGGCTCGAAGGACCCGACGCCCGTGGTGCTGATCGGCCCGCCGTTCCACGTCCAGGTCTGGAAGGCGCTGCTAAGGATCCCGCCGGGGCGCACGGCCAGCTACGGCCAGGTCGCGGCCTGGGCCGGCAGGCCCGAGGCGGCCCGCGCGACGGGGGCGGCCATCGGGGCCAATCCGATCAGCTGGCTGATCCCCTGCCACCGGGCCCTGGCCAAGGACGGCCGGCTGACCGGCTACCATTGGGGTCTGGCGCGCAAGGCGGCGATGCTTGGGACGGAAGCGGCGCGGGCGGCGGAAGCGGCCTGACCGCCTAGGTCAGGACCGTGAAGATCAGGGTCACGACGAGGACGTCGAAGGTCTTGATGGCGATGTTGGCGAAACGAGCCATGACGGGTCCCCGGCGGATAACGCTCCCCAGGGGTCAAGCAAGAGCCGCGCCAAGCGGCGGCCGGTTGTCAGATCTCGGTCTTGGTCACCTTGCCCGGCCGGGGGCGCCGGTCGCGGGCGCCCGAGAATGCCGCGCCGAGATAGGCCGAGCGGGCCTGTTCGAGCACCGGCGGGCCGCCCTTCAGGCCGCGCTTCTGGCCCGACTGTCCCAGCACCTGGGCGGTATAGGCCGCTTCGGCGCCAGGCTCGGAAGGGGCGGGGGCCGGCGTCGGAACCAGGTCCGTACCCGTGGTGAATCGCCGGCGCTCGTTTTCGCGGCGCTCGCGAGAGCGGCGCTCGGCGGCGCCGCGGACGGGTTCGATAGGCTCGCTCATGGACGGTGCGGGAGCCTAGGGGGCAAACGTTAAGGGGCTCTAGCCCTTCTTCGAGATCAGCTTCTCGAGCTGCTTCTGCATCGCCTCGATCTGGGCCTTCATCTCCGCCAGGGACTCGTCGGAGGCCGCCGGCGCGGGGGCCGGAGCGGGCGCGGCGGGGGCCGCCGTCTCTTCGCCTGTATCGCCGCGGGTGTAGGCGAAGGGCGAGAACATCTTCATGGTCCGGTCGAACAGCTGCAGATTCTGCCGCACCTGCTCCTGGAACCGCTCCATGGCTTCGGCGCCGCCGAACGCGCTGGTGAAGTCGATCTGCATGCGCTCGCGCTGCTTGGCGAAGCCGTCCAGCGACATCTCCAGATAGCTGGGCAGGAGCGACTGCATGGAGTCGCCGTAGAAGCCGATCAGCTGGCGAAGGAACTGCAGCGGCAGGAGATTCTGCGCGCCGTGGCTTTCCTCCTCGAAGATGATCTGGGTCAGGACGCCGCGGGTCAGATCCTCGTTTGTCTTGGCGTCGTAGACGACGAAATCGACCCCCTGGCGCACCATCTCGGCCAGATGATCCAAGGTCACATAGGAGCTGGACGCGGTGTTGTAGAGGCGTCGGTTCGCGTACTTCTTGATCACCACCGGCTCGCCCTCGGCGCGGCGGCGTCCTCCGGGGGGTTGATCAGTTTGCGACATTGCTGGTCCTGTATGCTGGAGCCGCTGGCGATTGTGCGCTGCACAGTATCTCAATTGAGGCTCGTGTCCCGAGTCCGAAATTCGACATCGCTGGCGGCGGGCGCCGATCGGATTCCGGATTCGACGAGGACACGAGCAAAGCTTTGATTCCAGCTTGGTTTACGAATTCGAAGTGGGCCTCACAGCTTGTCCAATAAGCGGGGTGGACTTCGAATTCACCACGCTGGCGCCTAGGCAAGTGTTGCAAGAAAGTCAAAGCTCGGCCGCAAGCTCGCCCACGTCCAAAATCGGCCCCACTCCCCCGCCATTGCGTCCCGACATGACGGGTTGGCGAACAGTCCAGATCCTCCTGGCGGGCCTTTGCCTGACGGCTGCGCGCGCGGCGCCGGCCGACGCCGCCGTGGTGGTCCAGGCCAGCATGCTCGGCCAGTTCATCTTCGGCTCGGCGCCCCAGGACGACCGCAGCGCTCCCGCTCCCCCGGTCGCCCGTTATGTCTCCGACGAGGGCCAGGTGTTCATCCTGGACCGCTCGAGCTCCACCCCGTTGCTCAAGTTCGAGGACAGTCCGGAGGTCATGGCGCTCAGCCCGACGCCCGCGGCCAGGGGCGACACCATCTACCGCGACGACATGGGCGATCCGGTCCTCAGGGTGACCCGGCTCGGCGGCCTGACCATCTTCTTCCCGGGACGGCCGATCGGGGCGCCGGTGGCCTTCGCCGGCCAGGCCCCTGGCATCCGGCTGGCGCCGATGAGCGCGGGCGCGCTCCTGCAACGACTCGGGCAGGCGAGCATCCGGGCCTCGCGCGCGGCCCGCAAGTTGATCGTCTTCGACGCCCAGGAGGTGACGCCCGGCTCCGAGGCCGTGTTCGCCGATGCGGCCTTCGTGGCGTCCCAGGCCCTGATGCGGCTGGCGGGCCGGCGCGACGGCGACAAGATCATGGGCCGCCTCGACCGCGTGCTCTTCACCCCGGGGTCCAAGGGCTCGGTCTCGGCCGGCAAGGGCGTCCTGAACATCACGGTGAACCCCAGCCAGGGCCTGGCGGGGCGGCCGTCCTCGGCTCGGATCATGGCCGTGGCGGCCAAGGGCCACTAAGCAGGCCCTCTGGACCCACCGCGCGTTCGTGCGGCGAAACCGCGCGCACTTTCGCCTAACGCGCTCTAGCGCCCCACGCTGGCCCGCGCCCGCTCGAGCGACAGGGCCCCCCGCGGCTGGGCCCGGGCCTCGGCCTCGCCCAGCACCTCCAGGAGATTCGTTCGCAGGGCCTGGGCCTTGCGGGCCCCGAGCTTCACGCCCTCCTCCTGCACATAGAAGGCGTCGACGGCGCGTTCCCCGTACGCATCGATGTGCGCCGACTGGATCGAGAGGCCGTGGCGCGAGATGGCGCCCGCCAGGTCGCCGAGCAGGCCGGGCCGGTCGCGGCCCGACGCCTCGATCACGGTGCAGTCTTCGGAGGTCTCGTTGTCCACCGTCACGGCGGGGGCGATCGAGAAGGCGCCGGCGCGGCCGAAGTCCAGCGCGCGCTCGGGCTCGCGGCGCGGGGGGTCACCCCGTGCGGCCGCCTCCAGGCCCTGGACCAGGCGGTCCAGCCGCTGCGGGCTGTCCTGGCCGAAGGGGCCGCCGGCGGCGTCCTGCACATAGAAGACGTCCAGCGCCTGGCCGGCCTTGGAGGTGTAGACCCGCGCGCCCATCACGTCCGCGCCCAGGGACGCCAGGGCCGAGGCGAGGTCGGCGAACAGGCCGCGCCGGTCGCCCACCGCCACCACAACCTCGGTGGCGTTGAGGTCGGGCCGGATGCGCACCGAGGCCGTCGCATTGCCCTCGGCCCGGTGGCGGCGGACCAGCTCGACGTGCTCCAGCTGCTCCTCCAGGGTGAAGGCCGAGAAA
>CAZTMF010000386.1:0-3739 GCA_964614675.1 uncultured Caulobacteraceae bacterium
GGCGACGGCGGCTGGCGGGGCGGCGACGGCGGCCGGCGGCGGCGCGGCCTGGGCGATCTCGATCACCTGGGCCGGCGCTTCCCGGGATATTCCGGCAGGCGCGGCGGCCAGGGCCGCCACAGGTCTGGCGATGGCCGCGGCCGAAGACGCGGTCTCATCGTTCCCGGCCGCGAACATCACCTCGGGCGGCGTCAGGCTGGCGCGCAGAAGCTGGGGATGGTGAGCCGCGGGAGCCTCGAACGAGGCGAGAACGAGCTTAGGCGCGGAGTCGACTTCGATGGCGGGCGCCGGCGCGATTGAAACCGGCTCGAGGGCGGGATCATCAACCTCGGACGCCAAGGCCAGCTCGGGCGTGGAACGCGTCAGCCTGGACGGGCGGAAGCCGGTGTTGATCAGGGCGGCCGGGGCCTGCAGGAAAAGCGGCGGCGCTGCGGCAAGCTGCAGGCGCGGCCGATCCGCCCGCGGGGCGGTCGGGGTCAGTGCCAGGACGGGAAGGCGACGGCGCACGCGGCGGCGGCTGGCGCGCTCTTCCAGGACCGGCGCCCGTTCGACGATCAGGTCGAGCGGCTGGACTGCGGCCAGGGCGATCGGGGCCGGCGCGGCCTCCGGCTCGGCGATCAGCATCACCGAAGGCGCCGAGGCATGGACCTCGCCCAGCAGGGGCTGAAGGTCGGCGGGAACGGCTTCCGGCGCATTCACGACCAGGGCGGTCTGGAGGAGCTGGACGGAAGGCGGCTCGACTTCGGGCGCCAGCACCATGGTGGGGGCCGACGCATGGGTCGGCTCGACCAGTGGCCGCAGGTCGGCCGGAACGGCTTCCGGCGCCTTTACGGTCAAGACCGTCGGGACGATCTCAACCGGCGCGATCTCGGGCTCGGCCGCGATGACCGCCGTCGGCGCCGAGGCGTGTACGGGTTTGAGAAGAAGGCGCGCCTCCGCCGCGACGTGCGCCACCGCGTGGATGACGACGGCGGTGCGGGCGACGTGGACGGGCGCCGGCGATGTTTCCGTAGCCGGCTGGGCCTGAACCGGCGCGGTCACAGGCGCAAGATCGGACAGATGCTGCGACGAAACGGCAGTCTGGAGCGCCACGGCCGGGGTGGGGCGCACGGGCGCGAGCTCTGCGGAGGCGGTCATCGCCTGCGGCGGGGCGAAGGCCGGCGCGGCCGCCGCGGACACCTGGGGCAGGCTTGCGCTGACCGCCGCGGTCTGGGCGACGGCCTTCCACTCCGGAGTCCGCGCCGGCGCGAGCGCCACGGCGCCCTCCGTGGCCGGGAGCATCTGGAAGCCCGACGCGTCGGTGACGGGCTCTGCCGACTGCGGGGTCACCCTGGCGGCCGCCTGGCTGGCGGCGGCGTCGGCGGTCGGGGGCAGGAGTTCGAATCCGTTGGCGCCCGGGGTTTCCGCTGTGCGCCTCGGCAAGACGTCCCGCGGCGCGGCGCCGGGAACCATTTCGAAGCCCTGGGATTGCACCAGGGACGAGCCCGGAGACGCGGGCGACCGCAACGACGCCGGATCGGCAGGCCGCTCTTGGGCGGCGATCTGCTGAAGGGGCACGCCTGCGCCGAGAAGCAACGCCAAGCTGGAGCTCAGCGCGACCCGGGCCGGGTTGGATCGTTGCATGCGACCAGCCATTCTTGAGGGGCGACTCACGAAAAGAGGCCGCCGATCAGGTGAAACACTCGATAGCGCTGAAGATCGTTCCAGGCTGCAAATAGCATCAGTGCAGCCAGGAGCGCGAAGCCCACTCGATAGCCCGCGTCCTGGATGCGGGCAGCGACAGGGCGGCGCGCGACCGCCTCGTAGGCGTAGAAGAGCAAGTGACCCCCGTCCAGTACCGGAATCGGCAGCAGATTGGCGAAACCGATCGCGGTCGAGATGAAGGCCACCATCTGGACCATAAGAAGGCCGAGCGACATCGCGGCGATTGCAAAGGTGGGCGCGCCGCGCGTGGCTTCAGCGGCCGCGCTCCCCGTACGGCCGGCCATGCCGATGACGCCGCTCAGCTGGCTGCCGCTCTCCTGCCCCACCAGCATCCGCCGGATGTAGGTCAGGGAATCACCCAGGACGCTCGCGGTCTTGCGGACCCCTTCCACCACCGAGCCCAGCGGCCCGTAGCGGACCACGTGCAGGTTGGCGCGGGAATGATCGGCTTCCAGGCCAAGGTAGCCCATGCCGACTTCCAGACCCGGAGGCGCATTGCCGGAGGCGTCCGCCTTGACTCGCCCGGGAACGGCGATCAGCGGGACAACCTCTCCGGCGCGGCGAACCTCCATGCGGATGGCGGAGCCGGAGTGCAGCGACACATATTCGGCGACGTCACGGAAGTCGGCCACCGGACGGGCGTCGACGCTGAGGATCAGGTCGCCGGCGCGAAAACCGGCGCTCGCCGCGGGCGTGTCGGGCAACACCCGGCCGATCAGCGGCGTGGTGATGGGCTTGCCGAAGGCGCCGATGAGAATGGCGAAGATCGCGATCGACAGCAGGAAGTTCGCCACCGGGCCCGCCAGCACCACGAGGGCGCGCTGCCAGAGCGGCTTGAAATGGAAGATCTCGCGCAGGCCTTCGGGACCTTCCTTGGCCAGGATCTCCTGTTTCAGCTCGGCGAGGTCCTCCGCATCAGGCACGCTGGCGACGCTCTCGTCCCATTTGAACCGGACATAGCCCCCGACAGGGATCCAGCCGATCCGCCACTCCATGCCGCTCTTGCTGCGCCACGACACGATGGCGCGGCCAAAGCCGATGGAGAAGCGGTCGCAGGCCACGCCGCACCAGCGGGCCACGAGGAAGTGGCCGAACTCGTGCACGGTGATGACAAGCGTCAGCACCGCCAGGAACGGCAGGGTATAGATCGCAACGTTCTGTACGATGCCGAGCATTGGGCGGTGAACTCTCCCCAGTCCTAGTTGGAGCGTCCGACGCTCGTCAGGACGTCCGTCGCCACGCGGCGCGACGCCTTGTCGACCATCATCGCGACTTCAACAGCGTCGCCGTCCGCCCCCGCCACAAGATCCCCGGCGCGATCCATGCGCTCGAGAGTCTCCGCCACCGCGGCCGCAATATCGAGAAAGCCGATGCGGCGGTCAAGAAACGCAGCCACGGCTGTCTCATTGGCCGCGTTGAGCGCGGCTGGGGCGCCACAGCCCCGCTCCAGGGCCGCCCGCGCCATGGAGAGGGCCGGGAAGCGTTCAGGGTCCGGCGCATGGAAGGTGAGTTGGCCGATCGCGGCCAGATCCAGCCTGGGCGCCGGCCAGGGCAGACGGTCGGGCCACGCATAGGCGCAGGCGATCGGCGCGCGCATGTCGGGCGGTCCCAGCTGGGCCAGGGTCGAACCGTCCTGGTACTCGACCATGCTGTGGATGATCGACTGGGGGTGGATCAGGACCTCGATCCGGTCGGGCGGCGTCGCGAACAGATAGGAGGCCTCGATCATCTCGAGGCCCTTGTTGAACATCGTGGCCGAGTCGACCGAGATTTTCGCGCCCATCGACCAGTTGGGGTGGGCCACGGCCTGTTCGGGCGTGACGCCGCTCATCTCCTGCAGGCTCTTCTCGCGGAACGGGCCGCCCGAAGCGGTGAGGATCAACCGCAGCACGCGCTCGGCGCAGTCCGGCTGCAGCACCTGGAAGATGGCGGCGTGCTCGGAATCGACCGGGATCACCGTGCCGCCGGCGGCCTTGGCCATGGCCAGCAACTGCGGCCCGGCGCAGACCAGGCTCTCCTTGTTGGCCAGGGCGAT
>CAZTMF010000387.1:0-3739 GCA_964614675.1 uncultured Caulobacteraceae bacterium
TGCCGCTACTTCATGGGCCGCCGCATGGAGGATGACGGGCGCCAGGTCTCGCGGTGGCGGGCGATGCGCCGGCACCTGGCGCAGATCCGCAGCCATTGCGACCCGGGCGATCCCTTCTGCCGCCCGCGCCAGCGCCAGGCCCTGCTGCACTGGGCCTACGACAGCCGGTCGATCTAGGCGCCGGTTGCCGCCGCCCGCGCGCGGCTCTAGTTCGGATCGAAACGGGAGGATCCGGCCAATGCCCAGCCCATATTCCGCGACCTACGCCCAGGATCGCGCCGAGATCGAGGACCTGATGGCCCGCTATCTGTTCGCCATCGACTACCACGACTGGGACGCCTATGCGGCGACCTTCGCCGAGGACGGCGAGCTGGAGTTCGCCTCCGGGACCAGCCGGGGCCGCCCCGCCATCCGCGCGGCCGTCGAGGCCTTCGCCGGGCGCATCGGCCAGTTCTACCACACCGAGGACGGCCAGCCGGCCAACCTCAGGCACGTGATCCTCCAATCGGTGATCCGCGTGGAGGGCGAGCGCGCCTGGGTCCGGGCCCTGTGGCTCGAGATGGCCAACCACGGCCCCGCCGACACCATGAAGATGGCCACCTACGGCATCTACGAAGACGAGCTCACCAAGGCGACCGGCCAGTGGCTGTTCACCAGGCGCCGGGTCCTCAACGAGTTCCTCAAGGGCCGGCAGTCTGGCCCCGGCAATCCGGTCGCCGACATGGACGCCCTGGCGGAGGCGTTCCGGGCGGGGGGTTAGGTCCGTCCCGGGAGCGGAAGATCTATCGCTCCTCCACCGGCAGGGTGGGGAAGACGCCGCCGAGCTTGCCCAGGGCCGTGAAGGTCGGGATCCTGGCCTCGGCCAGCGGGGGCGTCCTGGGCTTGCGGGCCATGGCCTTTTCGATGAAGGGCGCCAGCTCCTCCGTCTTGCGCTGCTGCCGGGAGGCTTCGCGCGCCTGGAACTCGGGCATCACCTCCGCCGCGAACAGTTCCAGCGCCTCGCAGATGTGGTCGTGCCGGTTGCGGCCGCCCTGCTGGATGAAGGCGACATGGTCGACGCCGGAGTCCTCGAAAGCCAAGAGGTGGGCTCGAAGGTCGTCGGGCGTTCCGATGCCGTTGCCGACGCCCGCATCCGACATCTCCTTCGGCGCCTGCTGGAAGGCGGCCCAGATGTCGGTCAGCCCCGGCCGATGGTCGCCGAAGATGTAGTGGTGGCCGAGCGCATAGCGGAAGAAGCGGAAGCCCTCGCCGCGGCGGATCGCTTCGTCCCGGTCGCGATGGACCGAGAAGCCGGTGATCATGGCGATGTTGGGGTTCACCGCATGGCCGATCGGGACGCACTCCTCCTTGAACACCCGGTAGTACTCGTCGACCCACTGCTTCGCCTCGGCGGGATCGACGAAGGCGAAGGTCAGGGCGCCGATTCCGTTCCTGGCGGCGAGCCGGATCGCCTCGCGGCTCGAGCAGGCCATCCAGACCGGCGGGTGGGGCTTCTGCAGGGGCTTGGGCACCACGTTGCGGCAGGGCATGGCGAAGAACTCGCCCTGGAAGCCGGGGTAGGGCGCCGTCACCATCATGTTGAGGCACTGCTCCAGGGCCTCGCGCCAGGCCCTGCGCTTCGCCTCGAAGTCCAGGCCGAACCCGCCCAGCTCCATCACCGACGAGGATTCGCCCGTGCCGAACTCCACGCGGCCGTCCGACACCAGATCGAGGGCGGCGATCCGCTCGGCGACCCGGGCAGGGTGGTTGTACACCGGCGGCATCAGCACGATGCCGTGGCCCAGCCGGATCCGCTTGGTGCGCTGGGAGCAGGCGGCCAGGAAGACCTCGGGCGCCGAGGAGTGGGCGTACTCCTCGAGGAAGTGGTGCTCCACCTCCCAGGCGTAGTCGATGCCGATCCGGTCCGCGAGCTCGATCTGCTCGAGCGCCTCCTGGTAGATCCGGTGCTCGTCCCCGTCCTGCCAGGGCCGGGGCAGCTGGTGCTCATAGAAGACGCCGAACTTCATGCGCACAGCTCCCGGATTGCGGGTGTCAGGTCCGGGCATGAACGGAGGGACGGCGGGCCGCGTCAAGGCTCAGGACGACGCCCGGGCGAGGCGCACAGAGCGTGGCGCCGGTGGCGAGGCCTTGGCCTGCGCGCGGACCTGCACGTTCTTGAGATAGGCGATCAGATCGTCGATTTCGGACGGCGAGAAGCGGAACTCCGGCATTTGGGGGTGATCCTTCAGCATGCCCTCCTTGAGCGCCTCCGCGAGCATCTCGAACGGGTAGTTCTGACTCAGCGTGCGAAAAGGGGGCGCGTCGTGATTGCGGCTGGAGTCCGCGGAGCCGATGGCGTGGCACAAGGCGCAGCTTTGCTGGGCGATCCTCTGTCCCCGCTGGGTCGAAGGAGCGGCCTGGGCGGCGGCGGCCACGGCGAGGGCGAGCGCAAGGCTGGCGGCCCAAACGGAAAGGCGCGGGATCATCGGGGTGGGATGAGGCGTCAGCATGAAGTGGTCCGCCCTGAAAACTGCAGGCTGCGCCGCCCTCCAGCTTCGGCCTTGAGCCGCGTCAAATCGCTGGAATAATTCGGTCCGACCGGATCCCGGAGCAAAATGGACGGCGGCCGACATGATAGCGTCGGCTCAAGCGGTTCTGAAGAACATGGGGCGGAGCATGGCGAAGCTCGTCTTCGGAATGAACCAGTCACTCGACGGTTACGTCGACCACCTGGAAATGCGGACGGGGCCCGCGCTCTTCCGGCACTGGATCGAGCAGGTGCGGGGCCTGACCGGCAGTGTGTATGGCCGGCGCATGTACGAGGTCATGCGCTATTGGGATGACGACGATCCCGAGTGGAGCGCGGAGCTGCGCGAGTTCGCGGCGGCGTGGCGGCGCCAGCCGAAGTGGGTCGTGTCGCGCTCGTTGAAGTCGGTCGGCCCCAACGCCACCCTGGTCGAGGGAGACCTCGAGGCGGTGATCCGGGGGCTCAAGGACCGGCTCGATGGCGAGATCGCCGTTTCCGGACCGGACCTGGCGCAAAGCCTGACCGACCTTGGTCTGATCGACGAGTACCGGCTCTACCTCCACCCCGTCGTGCTTGGTCGCGGCAGGCCATTCTTTGCCGGGCCCCGGCCGCCGCTCCGCCTTGTGGCCAGCGATCGGATCGACGAGGACACCATCAGGCTGACCTACGTTCCCGTCTAATCGCGGGGCTGGCCCCCGGGACGCCTTCCAACGCGGCTTCCAGCGCGCCAAAGTGCGGACGCAGCCGAGCCTCGCAGGCCGGCGCCTGAACGCACGAGGGGAAACATGACCAGGACCTGGCTTCACGCGGTCGCCGCGGCCGCACTGCTCACGAACGCGATCTCGGGTTCCGCCCAGGCCCGGACGCCGGACCGGGTCTATGAGCAGCTGAAGAAGATCGGCCAGGTCGTGGACGTGTCCTGCACGGCCAAGCTCTACCGGCCGATGATGCCCAAGGCCGACTACAACAGCTGGTGGCCGCCGGGCGCCGCCAAGCCCATTCCCTCCAAGGCCAAGCTCTATCCGGGCGTCACCATCGTCCGCGACGCGAAATTCGGTCCCAACGCCAAGGACCTGGTCGACATCTTCTACGGCGACAAGGGCTCGGCCAAACGGCCGGTGTTCATCTATGTGGCGGGCGGGGCCGGCAACAAGATCGAGCAGCAGAACCGCGAGGCTAACGCCTTCTACGACAACATCGGCCGCTGGGGCGTGAAGCACGGCTTCGTCGTGG
>CAZTMF010000388.1:0-3739 GCA_964614675.1 uncultured Caulobacteraceae bacterium
TTGGACGAATCGATCACCCGGAGATCGGGACCATCCCGTTCGGAGAGGAATTCGCGCGTGCCGTCCTTGGACCCCAGGTCGCAAACGATGAACTCGTCGACGCCCAGCCGCCGCAGCTGATCCATGCACGGCCCGATCAGTTCGATCTCGTCAAGAACCCCGATGTGCGCCGCAAGAAGCAAATTGATGTCCCCCGCCGCCCGCGGGCGGCGATCCCCGCCCGGGGCGCGAGTAAGGAGCCTGAAATCGAGCCGAGGCCAGCGGATAACGGTTGGATCCGACCTCACACGCGGGCTGAGGTGCGAGGCCTGCTATATCAGGCGCTTCCGCATGGCCTGCGACAGCAAATCGATCAGCGACACCGCCACGATGATCACGATCGAGATCGCCGAGACGGCGCTGAAGTTGAAGCTCTGCAGGCTCTCGAACAGAAGCTGGCCGATGCCGCCGGCGCCGATCAGGCCCAGCACGGTGGCCGAGCGGGCGTTGGATTCGAAGCGATAGAGGGCATAGCTGGTCCACAAGGGCCCCACCTGGGGGATCACGCCCCAGACGATCTCCTGTAGGCGCGAGGCGCCGGTGGCCCGAACGCCCTCCACGGGTCGCGGGTCGATGGCTTCGACCGCTTCGGAGAACAGCTTGGCCAGCACGCCGCCGGTGTTCAGCGCCAGAGCCATGACGCCCGAGAGCGGCCCGATGCCGACGGCCACGATGAACAGCACCCCGATCACCAGGTCCGGGGCCGAGCGAAGCACATTCATCAGAAGCCGCATCGGCTGCTGCAGCCAGGGCGGGGAGATGTTGCGGGCGCAGGCCAGGCCGAACGGGATGGCGATCACCAGGGCCAGGAAGGTCCCCCAGAGGGCCATCTGGACGGTCAGCCACATCTGGGCGACGTAGAGCTCCCAGTGGGCCATGTCCGGCCGAAGGAACTCCGCGCCGAACTCGCGCATGTTGGCATTGTTGGCGAAGACCAGGCCCAGGCGCGACATCTGCACGGGCCCGAAGCTGACCACCAGAACCGCGGCAATACCGCCCCAGAGCGCGAGGTCGACCAGCCGCCGGGTCAGGGGCGTCCGGGGCGGCGAAGGGACGTTCGCCGGAATGTCGAGTCCCTGGACCGCCATCAGCGGGAGTGGGCGGTAGGCTTGGCGTCGATGGCGTCGAAGGCCTTCTGCGCCGTCGCGATCCTGGCCGCATCGCCGGCGTGCTTGGCCTCCGCCAGGTCCTTGCTGGCCACCATCAGCCGGATCGGGTCCAGGTAGCTGTCGTCGACCGGACGGAACCCGCCATAGGTGAGGGCGTCCAGAACCTTGCGCTCATGGTCGCCCTGAGGCCCCGCCGCGGTCCCGTAGCCGACGAAGAAGCGCTTGAGCTTCTCCTTCACCTGGGGGTCCAGGTCCTTGCGCACCAGTATGGAGGATTCCGGCAGCGGCGGAGACTTCCAGATCACCTCGATCCGGCTGGCCATCTTGGGGTTCTCGCGCGCCGCGAACACCAGCCCCACGGTGTTGTTGGTGGCCACCGGCAGCTGCCCCGTGGCCACGGCCAGCAGGTTGGCCTGGTGGCTGGCCGAACGGACGGTCTTGAAGCAGCTGGTCGGATCGATGCCGCGCGGCGCGAAGACATAGGCCAGGGGCGCCAGGGTGCCGGAGGTGGAGTTGGGATCGCCCAGGCCGAAGTCGTAGCGCTTGCCGCACTTCAGGACGTCGTCGAGCGTGATCCCCGAGCCCTTGCGGGTGATCAGCACCGATTCATAGACGTTGGTCTCGCCGCTTTTATCGACGATGCGGCCCAGGACCTCGGCGTTCGCCCGGTTCACCGCCTCCAGGGCCGGGAGGGCCGAGAACCAGCCCACCTGCACCTGGTTGAAGCGCATGGCCTCGATCATGCCCATGTAGTTGGAGGCGAAGCTCGCCTGCACCTTGAGCCCGGTCTGCTTCTGCAGGTCGTCGAGCAGCGGCTGCCAGACCCGGCTCATCGAAGCCTGGTCTTCGGCCGGCACGATCGAGAATTTCAGCACCGGTTCGGTCGCCGCCGGCTTCTTGGCGCAGCCGGCCAGGATTAGCACGGCGCTCAGGGCCAGGACGGCGGCGCGGCGGATGGTCATGCGGGATCCCCTTCCCAGAAGACGTCCTCGATCTCGGGCCCGTAGATGTCGACGAGGGCCGTGCGATCCAGCTTCGAGGGCGGCCCGTCGTAGGCGACCTTGCCGTCCTTCAAAGCCACGATCCTCCGGCAATAGCGCAGGGCGTAGTCGACTTGATGAAGGCTGACGAAAACACCGAGACCCTCGCGCCGGTTGAGGTCGCAGAGCAGGTCCATCACCCGCCGGGCCGAGACGGGGTCCAGGGACGCCACCGGCTCGTCGGCGAAGATGACGCTGGCGCGCTGGACGATGGCTCTGGCGATCGCGGCGCGCTGCTGCTGGCCGCCGGACAACAGGTCGGCGCGTTGTCCGGCCTGGTCGGCCAGGCCCACCCTCTGCAGAGCGGCCATGACCGCCCGCTTCTCATCGGCGCTCCAGAGGCCCAGCAGACCCTTCAGGCCCGGCGCGCGGCCGAGCAGCCCAAGCGCGGCGTTGGTGAAGAGGCTCAGCCGGCCCACAAGGTTGAACTGCTGGAACACGAAGCCGATGCGGGCGCGGACCCGGCGCACATGGCCCACGATGCGGCCGGACGCCTGGACCGCCTCGCCGAAGGCCTCGATGTGTCCGGCGTCCTTGTCGATGGGCGCCAGGCCCGCCGCGGCCCGCAGCAGGGTCGACTTGCCCGAGCCCGAGGGCCCGATCAGGGCCACCATGTCGCCGGCTTGGAGCGACAGGCTGACGCCATCCAGCGCGCGGTGCGCGCCGAAGGTTTTGGAGACCCCAGAGATCTCGAGAACGGTCTCGGCCATGGCTAGAGGGCGCGCGCGAGGACGCCGGACATCTGTGAAGATTCCATTCCAGCCCGCTCTAAAGCCTGAGCTCGCCCGCGAGGATCTTGGCGTAGCTCGCCTTGCTGAGCTTCACATAGCCCTTCTCGGGGCTCCTGTAATAGACCGGCTCGCGCACCAGGCCCGGATCGAAGCCTTCCGCCGCCAGATCGAGCTTGCGGTACTTGAAGGTGCCCGTGGTTTCGATGGCCGACTGCAGGCGGATGAACATCGGCTGGGCGTAGTCGGGCAGCTCGGCGTCGAGCTTGGCCTTCAGGTCCTTGATCTGGAATTCCGGCCCCACCACCAGCGAGGCCATGCCGGCGCGGCCGTCGAGCTTGCCGACCCTGACGCCATAGACATTGGCCTCCTTCACCCCAGGCGCCGCGCCCAGGCGCTCGGCCACCTCGGTGGTGGAGACGTTCTCGCCCTTCCAGCGGAAGGTGTCGCCGATGCGGTCGACGAAATAGAAATAGCCGTCGCGGTCCTGGCGCATCAGGTCGCCGGTGGCGAACCAGGCGTCGCCCCGCTTGAACACGTCGGTCAGCACCTTGTTCCTGGACGCGGTCTGGTCGGCGTAGCCCACATAGGCCCGCCGGGCGTCGCCGCCGATCTCGCCCACGCATTCCCCGACCTCGCCCGGACGGGCCTCCATGCAGAGGCCGTTGGGCCCCCGGATCTCCTCCTCCTTCTCCACGTCGAAGCGGATCAGGCGGACATTGAAGGCCGAGCGCAGATAGCGTGGCGCCCGGCCGATCGCCCCGATGCGGCCGTCGAAGTTGAACATCGACACATTGCCTTCGGTGGCGCCGTAGAACTCCAG
>CAZTMF010000389.1:0-3737 GCA_964614675.1 uncultured Caulobacteraceae bacterium
AACAGCTTGTTCTCGCCCACGTAGGACGAGATCATCTTGCGGATCTGGCCGTTGTCCAGCAGCACCCAGAGGCCGAAGTTGTCGGCCCCGCAATTGTTGGAGATCACCGTCAGGTCCTTGACCCCGGACTCCTTGAGCGCGGTGATCAGGTTCTCCGGATTGCCCGAAAGGCCGAAGCCGCCGGACATGATGGTCATGCCGTCGAACAAGAGGCCCTCGAGCGCCGAGCGCGCGTCGGGGAACACCTTCTGGACCATCGTCTCCTCCGGATCTTGAAAGCTTCCTGGCGCCGCGAGGCGGGCTTTTCAACCGCCAAGCGCCGCCGGCGCCCACCGACGTGCACGGAGCGGCGCTTGGGCGGGCCCTGAGGTTTCACAGAGCCGTCACCGCCCTGTCGCGCCGCTGACGTCGAATCAGCCGATCCCGCCGGCCATGATGAGGGGATCGTCATGCGGGTGGATCGGCGCGCCGCGCTAAGGCTGCTGGCCTATGGCGCCGCCGCGCCGGCGGCCGTTCCCCTCGTTGCTTCCCCTTCCGAGACCGAAACGCCCTTCCGCCATGGCGTGGCCTCCGGCGATCCGACCCCGGAGGGTCTGATCATCTGGACCCGGGTGACGCCCCAGGCCGATCATCGCCGCGAGAGCGTGCGCTGGCAGGTCGCCGAGGATCCCGCCTTCCGCCGCGTGCGCCGGCGCGGACGGGTCGCTGCCGGTCCCGAGCGCGACTTCACGGTCAAGGTGGACGTGGACGGCCTCGAGCCGGGTCGCGACTACTGGTACCGCTTCCAGCTCGGCCGCGAGATCTCGGCGGCGGGACGCGCCCGCACCCTGCCCGAGGGGCCGACCGAGGACCTGGTGCTGGTCGCCCTGTCCTGCGCCCATTGGCAGTGCGGCCTGTTCAATGTGTACGAGGCGGTGGCCAGGCTGCCGCGGGTCGACGCGGTGATCCACCTCGGCGACTACATCTACGAGGACGCCGAGGACGCCTCGGCCTATTCCAGGCATCTGGGCGACGCGCTGGGCAGGTACATGGTCCCCGCCCACGAGCTGGTGACACTGGACGACTACCGGGCCCGCCACGCCCTCTACAAGACCGATCCCGACCTGCAGGCCGCCCACGCCCGCGCCGCCTGGATCTGCCAGTGGGACGACCACGAAGCGGCCAATGACTGCTGGAAGGACGGCGCCGAGAAGCACGATCCGAGGACGGAAGGCGCCTGGGGCCAGCGCAAGGCCGCCGCGCTCAAGGCCTATTACGAGTGGATGCCGATCCGCGAGCCGGCCCCCGGCCGGGCGATCGAAGCCGCGTATCGCACCTTCCGCTTCGGCGACCTCGCCTCGGTGGTGATGATGGAGACCCGGCTGATCGCCCGGGCGCACCAGCTCTCCTACGAGCGGGACATGACCTTCCATCCGGGGCCGGACGGACGGCCCGTCCCGGACCTGAAGAACTTCATGGCAAGGCTGGAGGACCCCGGCCGCCAGGTCCTGGGCGCGCCCCAGGAGGCGTGGCTGGAGGGCCAGCTCAAGACCTCCGTCGGCGCGGGAGAGCCCTGGCAGGTGCTGGGCTCGGGCGTGGTCATGGGCCGGGTGGTCGCGCCCAACGTCGAAGGCAAGCTGGGCCCCGATCTCTGCGGCCTCGTGCTGGACGTCCTCCCGGAGGAGCAGCGCGGGCGCGCCGAGCGCCTGGCGCGACTGTTCGCCTATGGAATCCCCTACGACCTCGACGACTGGGACGGCTATCCCGCGGCGCGCGAGCGGCTCTATGGACTATGCCGCAGGGCCGGATCGACGCCGATCGTGCTGTCGGGCGACAGCCACGCCTTCTGGGCCAACGAGTTGTCGGACGCCGCACGCCGGCCGGTGGGGGTGGAGTTCGGCGCGACCTCGATCACCAGCCCTGGAATCTGCGACGTGGTCCCGCTCGTGCCGGTCAACCGCTTCATCGAGGACGCCAACAACGACGTGCGGTTCTGCGACCACGGCGCCAAGGGGTTCGTCCGCCTGACCCTCACCCGCGACCATGCCTTGGGCGAGCTGATGGCGGTCTCCAATATCCGCGCCAAGCCCTATGACGTCAGCGTGCTGAAGAGCTATCGGGTGGGGCCGTCCGCTGCCCAGCTGATCGAGGCTTAGAGCGTTCGGTCCCATTCCGCGAGCCGCCTGTCGGCCAGGCGATAGAGCTGGGCCGGTCGCTTGCGCTCGGCGGTGGCGGGACTGCGGGCCTCGGGCACGGGCTCGACCATCTTCAGTTCAGTGATCTTGCGCCGGAACGCGCTGTCGTTCAGCGGCGCGCCCAGCACCTTCTCATAGACGGCCTTGAGCTCGGGGAAGGTGAACTCGGCCGGCAGGAGCATCGCGGGCAGGTTCGAATAGGCCCCCTTGCGCCTGAGCCGGCCCAGGGCGGCCTGGACGATGCGCTGATGGTCGAAGGCCAGCTCGGGCAGGCGATCGACATCGACGAACTCCAGCCCGAATCCCTCCGACAGGCGATCCAGGGGCGTCAGGGCGTAGTAGGCGATCGACACCGACCATCGCTGCGGATGGTGGTCCTTGCCGGAAAAGGTCTCGAGCTGTTCGAGGAACACATCGTGCAGGCCGGCCTTGTCGGCCAGGATCCGGGTTATGGCCGCCCGGGTGTCTGCGTCCTCGTCAGGATGGACGTGACCGCCGATCAGCGCCATCGCGCCCTTGAAGAGCCCCCGGCGCATCCTGTGCAGCGCCACGCACAGCCGGTCGTCCACCAGGGTGAACAGAGCGGCCTCGACGACGACGTGCAGCCTGGGGTCGGCTTGGGGCATGGGGTCTCCCGGATTGCCCATGAATGAACGCATGAGGATGAAAATGCAAGTTGCAATTTGCATGTTGCATTATGAAATGTGCGGAGCTATCCTCAGGGCATGGAGGTCAAGGAGATGCGGGTTCGCCCCGTTCAATGCCTGGCCGCCGGCATGACGCTGGCAGGCCTCTCAGCCGCCGGGCTCATCTCACCGACGATCTACCGCATCATGGATCTCGTCACCGCCCGGATCGGTCCCGGAGCCGTCGCCTGGACGTTGCTCCTGGTGATCGCCTTCGCCCTGATGCTGAGCGGCGCCGCGGCGATCGCGCGGGACGCCCTCATCCGCGGCGAGATCCTGCGCCAGCAAGGCGCCGTGGCCGAAGCCCGGTCGGTGTCGCTGTTCTCCGACGAAGCATTGGCCGGCGTGCTCGCCCTTGGCGACATGGGCCGGCGGGTGGAGATCGAACGGCAGGCCTCACGCGCCCGCGCGGCCGTGATGGCGCTCGCCGCGGTCGTCGCGCTCGTCCTGGGCGGGATCGCGATGGTCTTGGGCCTTCGTCAGGCCGCGCCCCTGCCGGGCGTCCTGGCCTCCGTCGCGGCAGCCGCCTTGGCGGCCGCCATCCTCCTGGCATTCGCCCGCGCCATCGAACGGACGGGTCGAACCATCGCCCCCACCGAAGCACAGGTCCACGCCGCCCTGGCCCGCCACCAGGAGCGTCAGGAGGCCGAACGGCGCATGTTGCGTCCGAGCCTCGCCCTGGCCAGCCTCGCGAGCGATACGCCCCGCGCCCCGGCGCCCTAGTCGCGCTCCACCAGTCCGCCGTCCTCGACCACGCGGTAGAAGCACGAGCGAAACCCCACGTGGCAGGCGCCGCCGTCGCCCTGGGTGCGCACCTTGAGGAGCACCGCGTCCTGGTCGCAGTCGACGCGGACCTCGACCACCTGCTGCAGCTGGC
>CAZTMF010000390.1:0-3735 GCA_964614675.1 uncultured Caulobacteraceae bacterium
AGGGGTTCAGGTACTCGTCCACGAACCGCATCCACCAGCGCATCTTCCAGCGCAGATAGGGGTCGTGGGGCGTCAGCCCGGGCCCGTCCACCACCTCGTCCAGGTACTCCATCCCCGGCGTCGACTCGAACATCGAGAAGCCGTCGACGATGACGGTCGGCACCGTCCCGTTCGGATTGATCTTCACATAGTCGGGCGAGTGCTGCTCGAGCGCGCCCATGTTGATGTACCGGTAGTCGAACTCGGCGCCCTTCTCCTTGAGCAGCAAGAGCGGCTTGCCGGAGTTGGCGTTCGGCTCCCAGGTGTGGACGGTGATCATGCGAGAGACGCCGCCTCGGCCGCCTCGATGGCGGCCACCTCGCGGCCGTAGGGCTTCATGCCGAGCCACAGGATGAACAGCGAAGTCGGCGTGGCCAGGAGATTGATCGCCAGGATCGCGTAGCGCAGATGGCTTTCGTCGTGCAGCACCCTGTCGGTGAACAGGCCAATCAGCCACGGCGACAGGCCCTGGCCCACCAGGTTGTAGAACAGGAAGAAGATCGCCGTGATCTGGGCCCGCATGCGGTTGGGCGAGATGATCTGCAGGATGGTGTTGGTGCAGGCTCCCGTCCCGCCGAGGACGATCAGGGAGATCGCATAGAGCGCCAGGGCGAGCTCGCCGGTCGGCATCAGCGGCATCAGAAGCGCGGCGGGCAGGCCGATCAGGCGGCCCAGCACCACCACGCGCATGGCCGCGTCGTGACGGCCCTGGGTCACATAGCGCTCGTAGACCCATGCGCCTGCGAACAGACCGACCGGCGTGGCCACCAAGCTGACGATCCCCGCCAGCATGGCGTACTTCTGGGGCGCCCAGCCGTAGGTCCGCTGATAGAAGGCGGCGGTCCAGGCCAGGGAGCCCAGGAGGAGACTGCCGAAAGCCGCGCTGCCCATGAAGGGCGCGAACACCTTCCAATGCTGGCCCATGTAGGCGATAGCTTCGGTCATCTTGACCTTGGTCTGGACGGCCGCGCCATGGCGAGCCGGCTCCTTGACGGTCAGGGCCAACACGGCAGCGGCGATCAGGCCCGGGACGCCAATGGCGATGAACACCAGCTGCCACCACCGGATGGTTCCGATCAGCGCGATATGCATGGGCGGGATCTTCTCCAGGACGGCGATGAGCACAGCCGTCATGATCAATGAGAAGCCCGTGCCCAGAGTGATCCCCAGCTGCATGAAGGCGATGCCCCGGGTCAGCAGCTTGCGAGGAAACGTGTCGGAGATGATCGAGAAGATGGCCGGGCCGTTGGGCGATTCCGCCGCCCCGAGGAACAGGCGCGCGATGGCGAGCTGAACGAAGCCCTGGGCCAGGCCGCAGAACACCGATGCGGCGCTCCACAGCGCAAGCGCGCCGGCCAGAATCGACTTGCGGTTATGGCGGTCGATGAACCGCGACGTGGGTATGCCGCATGCCGCGTAGAAGAGGGCGAACGCCGGACCCAGCAGGAAGCCCATCGAGCTGTCCGACAGGTGGAAGACCTGTTTGATCGGAGCCACCAGCAACTGCATGGCGGTGCGGTCGATCTCGGCGAAGGCCACCGCGATCGCCAGCATGAAGACTGTGTAGTGGGCGGCCCTCGAGGATGGCCACGCCGTAGAGTCGCCGGCGGCGGGATGAACGGCGACAGGCTCGTCCAGCGTCGGGACCGTGGCCGTCATACGTCCTCCCTTTATCGTTGGCGCGACGTTCGGCCATCGGCAGGGCCCCTGTCAACGTGGTTGACTTGGTCAAGCTCGCCTCGTCACTCTCCCTCCTCAGGGGAGGAATGAGACCATGCGACGGAAGCTTCTGGCGCTCGGCCTGTTCGCCGTCCTCGCCTTCGCAGGGACCGCCGGCGCCCAGACCGCCAAGCCCTGGTACAAGCAGCCCTGGGACCCCGCCCGGGTGCAGCCCTGCGACCGCGCCTGCCTGGTCGGGATGATGGACGCCTATATCAAGGCGCTGGAGACCAAGGACCGCTCGTCCCTGCCCCTGGCCGAGGAGGTCGACTTTACCGAGAACACCGCCCGGCTGGACCTCGGCCAGGGCAATCTCTGGATCAAGCCGATCAAGGCTACGGGCTTCCGCATCGACGTGGCCGACCCTCAGACCGGCCAGATCGGGACCCAGACGGTGCTGAACATCCAGGGCAAGCCGGCCCTGGTCGCCCTCAGGCTCAAGGTCGAGCGGCGGATGATCACCGAGGCCGAGCAGCTGTTCGATTCCAACGTCCAGCCGCCGGCGATGGAGCTTCTGACCACGGCGCGGCCGACCATGCTGGCCGATGTGCCCACCAAGGAGCGCAATTCACGCGACTATCTGATCTATGCGGCCAACGGCTATTTCGACGCCCTGACCGGCGACGACGGCAAGATCGCCCCCTTCGCCGACGACTGCGTCCGCCATGAGCAGGGCTATCAGACGGTCAACAACAAGACGCCCGGCCGCTTCGCCCCCTCGCCCGCCCCACCGCCCAAGGACGGGCCGTTCGCCGCCTTCTCGATGATGACCTGCGAGCAGCAGGTCTCCACGGGGATCTTCAATTTCATCACCCACATCCAGCCGCGCCGCCTCATTGTTGACGAGCAGAAGGGGCTAGTGGCCGGCTTCGTGCTGTTCGTGGAGGACGGGCGCAAGCGCCATGTCGAGCCCAACACCTACGCCAACAACGAAGGCTCCGGGATGATCCTCAACATGGTGACCATGGAGACGTTCGGCGTTCGCGGCGGCAAGATCCACGAGATCGAGGCGTTTCCGTTCGTCACCTTCCAGTATGGCCAGGGCGACGGGTGGACGCCCGCCCGGGCGCACTGACCGCGGCTCGAAACAATCTTGCAAAGGACTCGTGGGGGCGCTTGGTGATCCGCCGCGGAGTATGCATGTTGCGCCTCTAGAGAGGGCAGATCATTGCCGGACGACGTAAAGATGCGGAAGCCGTGGTTCGAGAACATCGATCCGCCCTATCGGCGGATTTATGGCTCGCGGCTGTTCCGCCTGCTCAGCACCATCCGCCGCTTCACCTCGCCCCAGGCCCGGCGCGAGCTCGGCCTCTCCGACTTCGAATGGCGGGTGATGTCCCAGGTGGGCGATCGCGCGCCGATGTCGCTGAACGAACTGGCCGCCGCCTCCAGCCATGACAAAGGGCAGCTGTCGCGCGGTGTGAAACGGCTTGTCGAGGCGGGGCTTCTGGTCCGCGAGAGCCGCAGGGGCGAGCGGGGCGTCTTCATTTCGCCGACGCCTGCGGGCCGCAAGGTGTTCGACGATCTGGTGCGCCTGGCCTTCCGGCAGAACGACGCCCTGATCGAAGGCGTCACCGGCGAGGAGCTCGAGACCTTTTCGCGCGTGATCGAGAAGATCCAGGCCAATGCCGATTCCCTCCTGGCCGCCGAGCCCACGCCCATGCCGGAGGATGAGGCGCTCGCCATAACCCGCAAGCGGGCGCGACAGCCGGCCTAAACGGGCAAGCCCCAGCTCAGCCTCCTTTCAGTCTTCGCCATTCATCGGCTAGAAGGCGCGCGGGCCGCTTCAAAGGATATCGTCCGCCATGACCTCCAGCCTTCAAGAGAAGCTGAACTCCGGGAAGTTCGTGATGACCGCGGAGGTCACCCCGCCGCTGTCGTCGAATCCGGAGGACCTTCTGGCGAAGGCCCTGCCGCTGAAGGGCTATGCCGACGCGGTGAACGTCACCGACGGGGCCAGCGCCAAGACCCACCTGG
>CAZTMF010000391.1:0-3726 GCA_964614675.1 uncultured Caulobacteraceae bacterium
TCGTTCAAGGCCACCCGCCGGCGCAACGCCGAGCATCAGATCGAGGATGTGGGCGGCCGGCTGCGGGCCATGATGCCCTGGATCGGCAAGAACCGTCTGGTGGACACCAGCCGCAACTGAGCCGATCCTTTCCCTGAACGGGAGGGGCCCATGCGTCTGGTCGGTCTGCTTGCACTGTCGGTTCTCGGGGTCGCGCCGGCGTTCGCCGCCGACGCGCCGCCGGCTGCCTCGCCCGCGGCGGAGCCGCCGGTCTGCACCACGGTCACGACCGTGGTGAAGCGGGGCGACGTGGTGCTGAGCACCAACTCGACGACCCGGTGCCAGGACGCCGCCCATCCCGGCGGCGGCGGGATCAACGCGGGCGCGGTGCTGGGGGCGCCCGAGGCCGTGCTTTCGGCGCCGACGGCCTTGCTGGGCGCCGTGGCGTTCGGCAATGGCGACCTGCTGACGGCGCGCAACACGGCCGGCGACTGGCGGGTGGTGAACAGCCGCACCGGCGCCGTCTGCCACCTGACCTTCAGCGTGCGCACCAATCAGGCGGGCTTCGTCGCACGTGGCGCCGGATGCCGGGGTGAACTCGCGCAGGCGGGGGCCTGGACCTACCGCGACGGCGGCGCCGAGGTGCTCAAGTCCGACGGCAAGCTCATCGTGCGATTGACCGGCAGGCGCGATCTGCTCCAGGGCTCCACCGAAGGCGGCGACGCCCTGACGCTGCAGCGTTAGAGCGTCTGCGGCGCGTAGGCCGGTTCGGGCTGACCGGCTGGGGGAGGCGGCCCATCCGCATCCGGCTCGAAGATCACGAACTGCATGGAGGCGATCCGGTCCAGCGGAAGGTGCGGGTCGCGCTGGCGGGAGTCCTCGTCGGGCCGGCACACCCAGGCGTCCGCCGAACTGAGCGGCGCGGTCGATATCGCCCGGTCCATCAGCTCCAGCTCGTATCGCCGCTGCAGCGGCTCCATGCCCGGGACGTGGGCCGTCGCAAGGATCTGATAGGCCGTATCGGGCGCGTGCTTGATCGAGATCGGCGTCGGCAGGGTGACGGCCGCGCCGGGAGCGAGTCGCGGGATATCGACGCGGATGCGGGTCTCGTGCTCGGACAGGGCGTAGCGGATGATGACGCCGGGCAGGCCGGGCGCGCCTTCGCGGGCCAGCCGCTCCAGGCTGGCGCCATAGGTGATCTCGTTGGGCAGGGTGAGCTGGACGCTGATGCCCTCGAGTTCGTCGTCGCCGGCGTTGGCCAGCAGCAGCGGCAGGTTGAGCTCCAGGATCCGGCCGCGCGCCAGGTCCACCGGAACTCGCAGCCGTTCGGGCGCTTGGGCCGACATCAGCGCCAGGTCCAGCCGGCGTCTCGGCGGGCGTCTCGGGGCTAGCTCGACCACCGGGGCCGGCGCCGGAGCCAGCTCGGGCGCCCGCAGGACCTCGGGCGCCGGCGCGGCGGGCTGAGGACCGGCGGGAGAGAGATCGAAAGCCATGGGCCGGGCAGGCCGGAGCGGCGGCGATCGACGGGCGGGGCGGCGCGGCGCAAGCTGGCCGAGCGCCAGGGCCAGGGCGCCGAACGCCGCCGCTGCGCTGAGCGCGACCATGCACACGACCACATAGGTGTAGGCCGGTACGTCCATACTCTTCGGCCCGGCGCCGTCTTGCGCAGCCGGGCCCCCCTCCAACTGTCAGGGCGCACTGAATCCCGGCCTTGAGCGAATGTCCACAAGCATCACCTGTCGGTTGACCTGACGCAGCAGCGCCAGTCGCGTAAAAGGCATCCGCCATGCGTCCCGTTCGATCGATATTCCTGGCTGCGCCAGCCCTGCCGTCTCCCCAGGCCGAGGTCCTGGCCGAGGATTCCAAACTGCTGTGCGAGGCGGCCGGTTTCTCGGCTGTGGGTTTCGAGTCCGAGCCCCTGGTCGAGCAGTCGCCGTCCGAGGCCATGGCGCGCGAGATCTACGCCCACCGTCTGGCCCGGATGCGGCAGGCGGACGCCGCGATCGTGAACCTTTCGCCCTTCCGGGGGCCGCACTGCGACCCCGCCGTCGCCTTCCAGGCGGGCTTCTTCTCGGGGATGGCCAAGCCGGTCTTCGCCTATATGAACCTGGTCTCCGAAGGCGAGGCCGAGCTCCGGGCCCGGGTCGAGGCCTACGTAGGCGCCGAGCCGGACGCGGACGGCGTCTGGCGCGACGACTTCGGCGCCCCGATCGAGGACTATGGCCTGCCAGAGAGCCTGATCCTCTGGGCGGAGGCGCGCCGCCTCTATGTGATCGTGACACCCGACCCGGAGACCGACCTCACCGGGCTGCGGCTCTGCCTGGACGCGGTGAAGCTCTACGCGGACTAGTCCTTTCGTTGTCATCCCGGCCACAGCCCTCGCATGGCCGCTGGCGCGGCTTTCGGGATGACAAAGGAGGTCAGATCCAGCGCAGCGCCGCCTCGCCCCTGAGGATGGCCTCGGCCTCGGCCGTGTGCTTGGCGCCGGAACGGTCGTGCAGCACCAGAGGCGGCAGGAGCTTGAGCGGAGCCTTGCCGGTCTTGGTCGCCCGAAGCAGCACGCGCTTGGCCGGTTCGTCGGCGAAGGGGTGCACCGGGCGGATCTGAAACGAGCCGCACTTCGGTGAGAGCAGGGCGAGCAGGTCGCCCAGCCGGTCGGCCCTGTGGATCAGGGTGATGTCGCCGCCTTCGCGAACCGCCTTGGACAGGAAGCCGGTCCAGACTTCCAGTCCCTGGTCGGCGATATAGGCGCCGCGGCGGGCCGGATGCGGGCCACGGATGGCGCCGGCGTCGTCGAAGAAGGGCGGGTTCGAGAGCACGGCGTCGAAGGGGTGCAGCCTGAGCGAGGCGAAACCCTCGGCGACGTCGCCGGCGATCAGCTCGACCCGGCCCTCCAGGCCGTTCAGCGCCGCGCTTCGGCGCGCCAGTTCGAGCGCGGCGGGATCCCGCTCCAGGCCCCAGACGCGCGCGTCCGGGCGACGCACGGCCACCTGCAGCAGCACAGCGCCGGGCCCGCAGCCGACGTCGAGCACCCGCTCGCCGGCCCGCGCATCGCACGCCGCGGCGAGCAGGGCGGCGTCGGCGCCCGCCCGATATCCAGTCTTCGGCTGCAGCAGCCGCACCCGCCCTCCGAGCAGCCGGTCCTCGCTCGCTTCGTCCATGTTCCGTGCTCTGCCTGATCTGTGACCTAGCGCCCGCACTTGATCCCCGCCAGTCACGCCGTGACCAAACGGCGCTGGCGGGTGGGCGAATGATTGGGCTACAAGCCCAGGCTCGAACGGCATCGGGAGCAGAGCAGTTGGACGCAGCCACAGCCATGGTCGTGCGACCGCAGGGGTCGGTGGACTCCCTGGTGCGGCTGACCAAAGTCGATATGGCCGGCGTCGACCGCTTGATCACCCGGCGGATGGAAAGCTCGGCCCCGACCATCCCGGCCCTGGCCGACCATCTGATCTCCGCCGGGGGAAAGCGGCTTCGCCCCCTGGTGGCCATCGCCGCCGCCCGCATGTGCGGCGGGACCGGCGACGCCTGCCTGAAGCTGGCGACGGCGGTGGAGTTCATCCACACCGCGACCCTGCTCCACGACGACGTGGTGGACGGCTCCAAGCTCCGCCGCGGCAAGGTGGCGGCGCACCTGATCTGGGGCGGGGCCACCAGCGTGCTGGTCGGCGACTTCCTGTTCGCCCGCGCCTTCGAGCTGATGGTCGAGACCGGCTCGCTCAGGGTGCTGGACATCCTCTCCAAGGC
>CAZTMF010000392.1:0-3724 GCA_964614675.1 uncultured Caulobacteraceae bacterium
TGAACCCGCTGGAGACCCACGGCCTGAAGGCCTTCGCCGCCGACGCCGCCGACGCGGGCGTGGACGGGATGATCGTGGTCGACTGCCCGCCCGAGGAATCCCAGGAGCTCGACGACGCCCTGGCCGGCGCCGACATCTCGCGGATCTGGCTCGCCACCCCGACCACCGACGACGAGCGGCTGAAGGCGGTGCTCAAGGGCAGCTCCGGATTCGTCTACTACGTCTCGGTCACCGGCGTGACCGGGGTGAAGGAGGCCGACGCCAGCGCCGTCGCCCCACACGTGAAGCGGATCAAGGCCGCCTCGTCCCTGCCGGTGGCGGTCGGGTTCGGCATCAAGACGCCCGAGCGCGCCGCGGCCGTGGCGCGTGTCGCCGATGGCGTGGTGGTCGGCTCGGCCCTGGTCGAGGAGATCGCCCAGGCCCTGGCGCGCAACGAAACCCCTGCCCCGAAAGTTCTGGAAACAGCGCGCCGCCTGGCCCAGGCTGTGCGCGAGGCCCGAGAAAAGACGCCGGTCTGACCATGGCCAAATCCCCGAAAAACCAGCCTCCCAAGGGCGAAGCGCCCAAGAAGGACGAGCCTGCGAAGGCCGCGCCGAAGGGCGGCGCGACTTCAGACAAGCAGCGTCAGGGCTGGTTCGCCCGCTTCGCGCCCGGCGTGAGGCGCATGGCGCCGGCCAAGCGCGACACTCCCGACAACCTCTGGGTCAAGTGCCCGCAGACCGGCGAGATGGTCTATCGGCCCGAGCTGGAGGCGGCCCAGTGGGTGACCCCGGCGGGCCACCACATGCGGATCGGGCCAAAGCTCCGCTTCGCCTACACCTTCGACGGCGGCCGCCACGAGGTCATCCCCTCGCCCAAGGTCGCCGAGGACCCGCTGCAGTTCTCCGACGACAAACCCTATCGCGACCGCCTCGCCTCGGCCCGCAAGAACACCGGCGAAGAGGAGGCCATGGCCATCGCGGCCGGTGAGATCGGCGGCGTGCCCACGGTGGTGCTGGTGCAGGATTTCGCCTTCATGGCCGGCTCCCTCAGCCTCGGCGTGGGCGAGGCCTTCGTCACCGCGGCCGAGGCGGCGGTGAAGCGCGGCTGCCCGCTGGTCGCCTTCGTCGCAGGCGGCGGAGCGCGCATGCAGGAAGGCGCGCTCGGCCTCATGCAGATGGCGCGAACCACCGTCGCGCTGCAGGAGCTGAAGGCGGCCCGGCTGCCATATATCGTGGTGCTCACCGACCCGACGACCGGCGGCATCACCGCCTCCTACGCCATGCTGGGCGACGTGCACCTGGCCGAGCCCAAGGCGATGATCAGCTTCGCGGGACCCCGGGTGATCGAGCAGACCGTCCGCGAGACCCTGCCCGAGGGCTTCCAGCGCGCCGAGTTCCTGGAGGACAAGGGCATGGTCGACCGGGTCGTGCCCCGCGAGGAGCTGCCCGGCATGATCGCTTCGATCCTGCAGGCCCTGATGAGCGGCCGCCAGCGCCGGCTGGCGGCGGAATGATCTCCTCTCCCATCGGGAGACCCCTGCGGGAGAGGACGTCTTGACCGACCACCTGCGCGCGTCGGACGCCTCGCTCGAGCGGCTGAAGCTGCTGCACCCCAAGAAGATCGACCTGTCGCTGGACCGCATCGCCCGGCTGCTGGACAGCCTCGGCCGGCCCCAGGACCATCTGCCGCCGGTGATCCACGTGGCCGGCACCAACGGCAAGGGCTCGACCGTGGCGATGCTGCGCGCCATCGCCGAGGCGGCGGGGATGCGGGTCCACGCCTATACCTCGCCCCACCTTGTGCGCTTCGTGGAACGCATCCGCCTGGCGGGCGAGCTGATCGCCGAGCCGCATCTGGCCGAGGTGCTGGACCGGGTCGAACAGGCCAACGCCGGCCAGGAAATCACCTTCTTCGAGATCACCGCCGCGGCCGCCTTCGTCGCCTTCGCCGAGACGCCGGCCGACATCTGCATCCTCGAGGTGGGTCTGGGCGGCCGCTACGACGCCACCAATGTCGTGCCGACCTGCGCCGTCGCGGCCATCGCGCCGGTGGACTACGACCATGCCGAGTTCCTGGGAACCGACCTCGGGCGCATCGCCTGGGAGAAGGCCGGGATCATCAAACCAGGCCGCCCGGTGGTCTCCGCCCGCCAGGCCGAGGTGGCGCAACTTTCCATCGAGGCCGAGGCCGAGACCCAGGACGCGCCGCTGCAGATCATGGGCCGCGACTTCGACGCCTACGCCCAGGCCGGGCGCATGGTGTTCCAGGGCGACGACCGCCTGCTGGACCTGCCGCCGCCGAGCCTCGCCGGAGAGCATCAGGTGGAGAACGCCGGCCTCGCCGTGGCCGCGGCCCTGGCCTTCGGCGGCGCCATGGCCGAGGAGGCCGCGATCGCCAGGGGCGTATCGTCCGCGACCTGGCCCGCGCGACTGCAGCACCTGACCAGAGGGCCGTACGGCGAGAAGGCAGCCGCCCGCGGCTCGGACCTCTGGCTCGACGGAACCCATAATCCGCATGGCGCCCGGGCGCTCTGCCAGGCGCTTCAGGCCATGGCCGCCCGCGACGACCGCCCCGTCGCCCTGGTCATGGGCATCCTCGGCAACAAGAACGCCGCCGGCATGTTCGAGGCTTTGGCGCCGCTGAACCCCACCGTCTACACCGTGCCCTCGCCCTCGGAGGCCGGCGCCGCGCCCGAGGACCTCGTCGCCACGGCGCGCTCAGTGGGTCTGGCCGCCCAGGCCTACGACAGCGTCATGGCCGGCTTTGAGGCCGCGCTCGCGCAGGACGGCCCCGCCCCGCACGTGATCATCTGCGGCAGCCTCTATCTCGCCGGCGAGGTGCTCGCGGCATCGCCGGAGACTTGGCCGAGTTAGCTCGCCGCTCTAACGTCCCTCCTCGACGGGGCTGAGGATGCAACGCTGGGCGAAGGGTTATTCCCAAAGCGAGCTCGAGGTGGCGCAAGAGCGCTACCGGCTTCGCTTCCCTCCGGATTTGGTTGAATTGCTGCTCGACCGCCGGCCCGTCGAAGGCGTCGATTGGCGCTCCGATGACCGCGCCATTCGCGAGCTGCTTCAGTGGCCCTTGGAGATGTTGCTCTTCGACGTCGATCAGGGATTCTGGTGGCCAGAGTGGGGTGAACGCCCGCCGGGCAGGCCGGAGCAGATCGAGGTCATGACCAGCGCGCTGGACAAGGCGCCACGACTGATCCCCCTGCTGGGCCACCGCTTCCTGCCCGAGACTCCGTCCAACGCTGGGAATCCGGTTTTCTCGATGCATGGCTTCGACACGATCTACTACGGAGCCAATCTCGCTCAGTACTTCACAAACGAGTTCGAGGGCCGGCACGAGCTTGGGTCCGTGCGCCATATTCCGTTTTGGTCGGACTTGGTCGAGCGGTTCGATGAAGCCTACGCCTTGTTCACGGCCTCCAACAACCAGCCGAACTGACGCTTAGAGTCGGGCCTGCACGTTCGCGGGAGAGATCCCCCGCGTCTTCCGCCACGCCGTCACCGCATAGACCCCAACACCCGCCCAGATGAAGGCGAAGGCCAGGAGGCTCAGCGGGGGCAGGGGCTCGCCGAAGGCCACGCCGATGACGAACTGGGTAGTGGGCGAGATGAACTGGATGAAGCCCATGCCGGAGAGCGGCATTCGGCGCGCAGCCCAGGAGAAGGTGATCAGGGGCGCGACCGTGGCGGGACCGGCCAGCATGAGGAAGATCGGAAGACGTCGTGTAGGGAAA
>CAZTMF010000393.1:0-3720 GCA_964614675.1 uncultured Caulobacteraceae bacterium
CATCGAGGTGGGCAACACCGACGCCGAGGGCCGGCTGATCCTGGCCGACGCCCTGGCCCGGGCCGCGGAGTTCGAGCCCGAGTTGACCATCGACATGGCGACCCTGACCGGCGCGGCGCGCGTGGCCCTGGGGCCCCAGGTGATTCCCTTTTTCACCGATGACGACAAGCTTGCGCGCGAGATCGAAGCCACCTCCGGCCGGGTGTCAGACCCGCTCTGGCGGTTGCCCCTCTGGCAGGGCTACATGGAGGCGGTGGAGGGCGAGATCGCCGATCTTCGGAACGATCCGGAGGGCTGGGCCCAGGCGGGCTCGGTCACCGCCGCCCTGTTCCTGCGCCGGTTCGCGCCCGAGGGGAGCTGGGTGCACCTGGACATCTTCGCCTGGAACCCCAAGAGCCGGGCCGGCTGGCCGGTGGGCGCCGAGGCGCAGGCGATCCGGGCGCTCTACGATTTGGTCACGAGACGGTTCCGATGAGCGATCGTCGGACCCTTCTGGCGCGGCCGGATCTCGCCGATAGCCGGCTCGAGGGGCTGGTGCGCGCCGAGCGTTTCGCGGAGGTCACGGCGATGCGATGCATCCAGCCCACGGCCGGGGTCCGGAAGGCCCCCGAGGATGGATCCGAGCAGGAGGACGAGCTTCTGTTCGGCGAAGGTTTCGACGTGCTGGAGACCCGGGACGGCTGGTCCTGGGGCCAGGCGCGCCGGGACGGCTATGTCGGTTTCGTGCGGTCCGTCGCCCTGGCGCCCGCGGGCGGTCCGCCGACCATGCGGGTCGGCGCGCTTCGGACCTGCGGCTTCTCCCGGCCCGATCTCAAGTCGGCCGTCGTGGCCCTGATCTCCATGGGCGGCCTGATCCGCGCCGGCGAAAGCCGCAACGGCTATGTCGACGCGGGCGAGGCGGGCTGGATCTGGGCCGCTCATCTGGAGCGCATCGGCATCTTCGAGACCGACGCGGCCGCGGTCGCCGAGCGGTTCCTGGGGACGCCCTATCTCTGGGGCGGGCGAAGCAGCCTGGGCCTCGACTGCTCGGGCCTGGTCCAGCAGGCGCTGATGGCCACAGGCCGCGCCTGCCCGCGTGACACTGACCAGCAGTTCGCCGCCTTTCCAGATGCGGTCGAGCGCGACGGCCTGGCGCGCGGCGACCTCGTGTTCTGGAAGGGGCACATGGGCATGATGCTGGACGCCGACCGGATGATCCACGCCAACGCCCACCATATGGCGGTCGCCGTCGAGCCCGTGGACGGGGCCCTGGTCAGGATCGAGAAGGCCGGCGTGCCGTTCCTGGGCTGCCGGCGTCCCTAGATCAGCCCTTCGCCGGGGTCGACGACGCGGCCGGCGCCGACGAGGCGGCCGGGGCGGAACTGGCGGCCGGAGCCGAGCTCGCCGCGGGAGCCGCGCTGGCGGCGGGCGCGGCCGCCTTGGGATTCGGCGCCGGGATCGGTGCGGGCGAATCGCTCTGTTGGCGCAGCCAGGCGATCAGGTTGATCCGGTCCTCGGGGCCCTTGATGCCGGCGAAGGTCATCTTGGTGCCCGAGATGTAGCCCTGCGGGTTCTTCAGGAACAGGTAGAGGTGATCGTAGTCCCAGGCCGGGGTCTTGGCGCCGAAGTCGACCATGCCGCTCGAATAGGCGAAGCCGGGCTTGGAGCCGGGCTTGCGGCCGACCACGCCCCAGTTGTTCGGGCCGGTCATGTCCATCCCGCCCTTGGTGAAGGTGTGGCACGACTGGCACTTGGCCGACTGGCCCTGGCCGGCGGTCACATTGGCGGCGGGCAGCACCGTGCCCCAGTCAGGCGGATTGTCGGCCTGTTCGCCGCCGCCGGACGCCGCTTCCGCCACCTGGATGGCGTAGCCGGCCTTGGGCGCGGGCTTGGGCGCATAGATGACGTCGGTCAGGTTCTGCAGCCCGGTGATGACCAACGCGGTGGCCAACAAGGCCCCGGCGATCTTGATAAAGCCCAGCTCGTCTTTCATGCGCCTTGGCCAGCCCCTCTTAAGCCGACGATCGTACGGCGGCCTGGAATCGCGCCCGTCCGCCCGCGTTTTTGCGGGTGCGTCTCTGGCATGGCCTCGGCGCCAGCGCAACCCAGGCGTCGCCGTGGCGATTGCAAGCTTCAGCCCTCGGCCCACGCCTTCATCAATTGATGGGCGATCGCGAAGGGAGGCGGCACGCCGAAGCCCTCGATATCGGCCCAGCCGGAGGTGTCGCCCCTGAGCAGGGCCCTGAGCTCGTCCTTGTGGAACCAGCGCACTTCCTCGAGCTCGGTCTGGTCGGGGCGGGCGTCCTGGCCCGAGACTTCGGCGATCAGGCCGATCATCAGGTTGGTCGGGAACGGCCAGGGCTGGCTGGAGTGATAGCGCACGGAAACGACTTCCAGCCCGGCCTCCTCCAGCACCTCGCGCGCGCAGGCCGCCTCGATCGACTCGCCCGGCTCCATGAACCCCGCCAGGGTCGAGAAGCGGCCCTTGGGCCAGGCCGCCTGGCGGCCCAGCAGGCACTGGTCGCGGAAGGTCGGCAGCATGATGGTGACCGGATCGGTCCTGGGGAAATGCTCGGTGCGGCAGGCTGGGCAGACCCGCTTCCAGCCCGCCTCGGCCGGGACCGAGGGCTGGCCGCAGGCGGCGCAGAAGCCGTGCCGGCGACGCCATTCGAACAGGGCCTTGGCGGTGGCCGCGACACCGGCGTCTTCGGGCGACAGCAGGCCGCCCGCCTGGCGCAGGTCGGTGAACCTGCCCCGCCCTTCCAGCGGGCCCTCCGCCGGGTCCGCTTCGCCGGTCAGCTCCACCGCCCAGACGCTGGCCTCGCCGTCCAGGCCCAGGAAGATCGCCTGATCTTCCGGGACCACCTCGAACCCGAGGCCGGCCTCCAGCACCGCCAGCCGCAGTCCGCCCTCGTGTTCGCGCACCAGCGGCTGGCCGTTCCAGAAGGCGATGGCCCGGCATGCCGGCGACGCCCTGAGCTCGGCGAGGCGATCCGGCAGGATCCTGAGGTCGCTGCGCCGGTCGAGCCGATTGCCGGCGAAGGTGTTGACGAAGAAGGTCAGGGCCATGGGACCTGTTTAGCCGGGCTGGCGTTTCAGGCGAAGGCCGCATGCGTCACGTCGTCGCCGCATTTCGCGCGTTTCACAGCTTGGCCCTAACCGTGTGGAGACCGCCCATGATCCGGACGACGATGATCGCAGTGGCGGCGATCCTGGCCGCATCGGTCGCCTCGGCCGCGCCGGGAGACGAAGAGGGCCAGAAGGCGGCGCTGGTGGAGCGCTTCACGCCCTTCGACCAGGCGGCCCAGGGAGCCTGGGAAGCGACGACGCCCGAGCCGCTCTACCTCGCGGCGGCGACCGACAAGTCGGTCGCTGCGCCCCTGACGCTGAAGCCGGGCGCCTACAGGGTGGTGGTGCTCTGCGACTGCGGCCAGATGGAGGTGACCCTGGTCGGGCCTGACAGCTCCCCCCTGCCGTCGGAGCGCGCGGACGATCGGCGCGCCATGTACAGCCTCGACGTCCACGCCGCCGGCGCCTATCTGGCCGGGATCGACATGAACGACTGCGGCCAAGCCAAGTGCGAGATCGCGGTGAAGGTCTACCGCAAGAAGGACTGACCTTGCCCTCGGCCCCCCGGGTGTCGATATTGGGGGCGGAGACTGGCGGCGGGCGGAGCCCTCGCCAATCCGGTCAGGTCCGGAAGGAAGCAGCCGTAACGAGTTTCGCTTCGGGTCGTCGTCC
>CAZTMF010000394.1:0-3685 GCA_964614675.1 uncultured Caulobacteraceae bacterium
GAAGAAGATGTCCAAGTCCAAGGGCAATGTCGACGATCCCCTGGAACTGGTGGACGACTACGGCGCCGACGCCCTGCGCTTCACCCTGACGGCCATGTCGGGGCAGGGGCGCAACATCTCCCTCTCGGAACAACGCGTGGAGGGTTACCGCAACTTCGGCACCAAGCTGTGGAACGCCGCGCGCTTCTGCCAGATGAATGAGTGCCGCCGCGCCGAAGGGTTCGATCCGCTCGCGGTGACGTCGCCCCTGAACCGCTGGATCCGCAGCGAGACCGCCAAGACCACTCGCGAGGTCACCAGGGCGCTGGAGGCCCGCGGCTTCGACGACGCGGCCGCGGCCATCTACCGCTTCGTCTGGAACGTCTTCTGCGACTGGTACCTGGAGCTGGCCAAGCCGGTGCTGAACGGCTCGGACGAGGCCGCCAAGGCCGAGACGCGGGCCACTGCGGCATGGGTGCTGGATCAGGCGTTGAGGCTGCTGCACCCGATCAGCCCCTTCGTCACCGAGGAGCTTTGGACCCAGCTCGCCGACTTCGGCGCGCCGCGGGAGGCGATGCTGATGACGGCCGGGTGGCCCGAGGCCCCCGACACCTGGCTCGATCCGGAGGCCGAGGCCGAGATCGGCTGGCTCGTCGGTTTGGTGACCGAGGCGCGTTCGATCCGCTCGGAGATGAACGTCTCGCCGGGCGCGCGCCTGCCGCTGACGGTGAGCGGCGCAGACGACGTCACCTTGGCGCGGCTGTCCGGCTACGGCGACCTGGCCAGGACCCTGGCGCGGCTGTCGTCCATCGAGGAAGCCGAAGCCCCCGGCCGTGGGGCGGCGCCGTTCGTGGTGGCCGGCGCGACCTTCGCCCTGCAGGTGGCCGACTTCATCGACATCGCCGCAGAGATGGCGCGCCTGGGCAAGGAGATCTCCGCCCTGGCGTCCGACATCGAGCGGACCGCCAAGAAGCTGGCCAATCCCGACTTTGTCTCCAGGGCGCCGGAAGAGGTGGTCGAGGAGAACCGCGAGCGGCTTGCCGAAGCGGAGGCCTCCAAAGCCAAGCTCGAGGCCGCCCTGCAGCGGCTGAAGACGGTCGGCTAGCAAAGAAAAAGGCCGCCGGGGAAACCCGGCGGCCCTGATCTCGGTCGGGTCGTCTCGCGGCTACCAGCGATGTCCCCAGCGGCGGCCGCCGCCGATGACCACGCCGAAGCCGACCGGCGGGCCGTAATATGCGGGGCCATAGTACGCGGGGCCATAATACGCGGGCGTGCCGTAATAGTAGGGGCCCGGAGCCTCGTAATAGGCGTCCGGCGGGGGGGCGTATCCGGCCGGGGGCGGGCCGTAACCGCCGGAGGGCGCGGGCGGCGGGGGCGCTTGGTCGTAGCCATAGGCTTCGCGCTGCCCATAGCCGCGATTGTCGCAGTTGTTCCCGGCGCTGGAGCCGATCGCGCCACCGGCCACGGCCCCGAGGCCGCCGCCGATGAGCGATCCGGCCGTCCGGTCGCCCCGGCCGCTCAGCTGCGAGCCGACCACGGCGCCCAGGATGCCGCCGGCGATGGCGCCGAAGGCGGTCGAGCCGCCGTTCTGGGCGTGGCAGTTCTCGCGCGCCCACTCGGCGTAGCGCCGGTCGTACTCGGCCCGCTGGCGCTGGTAGTCGCGGTCGGTCTGGGCGTTCGAGCCCTGCTGCTGGGCGTAGCCGCGGTCGTCATAGCTGCGGTCGGAGGACTGCGGCGGCGGCGCGTCGGAACGCGGGGGGACCGGCACGTCGACCGACGACTGGGCGAAGGCCATGGACGGGGCGGCGAGCAGGGCGGCCAGGCTCATCGCCGCCGCTCCCGCGCCTACGGCCGTCCGGGCCAGGATTGAACGCTTCGACATGGAATTTTTCCTCCAGAACCAGATACTTGAAACTCAGTAGTCCCCGTAGGGACGCCATTCCCCGTCACGGCCACGGCATACCTCGTAGGAGCGGGTGCGTCCGTGGTAGTAGTCGCTGACCCAGTGGCAGCCGCCGTGATGACGGTAGCCCGCCGGGTAGTCGCGGCATTCGACCGAATGCGCGCCGATCTGATGCCCCGCGACAGCACCGACGCCGCCGCCGATGAGGGCGCCGGCGGTGTGGTTGCCCCGTCCGGCGATCTGGCTGCCCACCAGGGCGCCAATGAGGCCTCCAGTGACCGTGCCGGTGCGTGCGGCGTCGTGCCGCTCGGCCCGGCAGGGGTCGTCGCGCCAGACCTGCGCCGAGGCGATGGTCGGCGCTGAGGCGCCCGCGGCGAGCGACGCGAGCGAGGCGGCAAGGATTATGGCGATGCGCATGGATGATCCCCGATCCGGATGTCTATGGCTGGGCTAAGCTGAACGGCGGTTGAACGAGCGATCCATCTTCGTTCACAAGCCCGCCCGCCCACCTGAGGAGAGAATGAGGGGACCGCGCCGAGATTTCCAGCGCCCGCAGCGCGCCAAGCCCGAGCTTCGCGAGCTCGTGATCGGGCGCGTGGGCGCCCAGGGCGACGGCGTGGCCGAGGGGCCCGTCTACGTCCCCTTCACCCTGCCGGGCGAACGGGTGCTGGCCAGGGTGCAGGCCGGGCGGGGCGAGCTGGCCGAGCTGCTGACCGCCAGCGTCGAGCGCCAGACGCCGCCATGCCCTCACTTCCTCGCCTGCGGCGGCTGCGCTCTGCAGCACTGGTCTGCGCCGGGCTACCTGGCGTTCAAGGTCGGCCTGATCCGCGAGGCCCTCGCCCGCGAGCGGCTGGAGGCGGAGATCCTGGCGCCCTTCGCCTGCCTGCCCGCTTCGCGCCGGCGGCTGGCCCTGCATGCCCGGCCGGGCGGCAGGGACGGCGCGCGGCTCGGCTACAAGGCGCGAGGCAGCTGGAACCTGGTCGAGATCGAGGTCTGCCCGATCGCCGATCCGCGCATCGTCGAGGCCTTCCCGGCGTTGCGCCGGCTGGCTGCGGCCTTCCTGGAGCATCCACGCTCGGCGCCCACGCTGCACGTCACCTGGACCGAGGCGGGGATCGACGTCGACGTCTCCGGCGTCGAGCGGCGAAGCGGCGGACTCTCGGCCGACAGGCGGCTGAGGGCGGCCGAGGCGGCGCAGGCGGCCGGTCTGGCGCGCGTGACTCTGGCCGGCGAGACCGTCTACCAGTCGCGCAGGCCCGAGGTGCGCATCGGCCGGGCTCTGGTGACTCTGCCGGCCGGAGGCTTCCTGCAGGCCACGGCCGAGGCGGAGGCGGCCATGGGCGACTTCGTGGTGGAGGCGGCGGCCGGCGCCGAGCGGACCGCGGACCTGTTCTGCGGCGTCGGGGCCTTTGCCTTGCGCCTGGCGGAGCGATCACAGGTGCGGGCGGCCGACGCCTCGGCCGAGGCCGTGACCGCCCTTTCGGCGGCGGCCGGGGCGACACCCGGGCTGAGGCCGATCACCGCCGAGGCGCGCGACCTGTTCCGCCGGCCGGTGCTGGCGCAGGAGCTGAAGGGGATCGAGGTGGTGGTGTTCGACCCCCCCAGGGCCGGCGCGGCCGCCCAGGCCGCCGAGATCGCCTCGTCGGGCGTGGCGCGGGCGATCGGCGTGTCCTGCAATCCGGCGACCTTCGCCCGGGACGCCCGCATCCTGGCGGACGCCGGCTTTGCGCTGGAGCGCGTGCTACCGGTGGACCAGTTCCTCTGGTCGCCGCACGTGGAGTTGGTGGGCGTGTTCTCGCGCTA
>CAZTMF010000395.1:0-3667 GCA_964614675.1 uncultured Caulobacteraceae bacterium
GCGACTTGCCCTCGACCAGCACCTTGACGGTGCCGTCGGGCAGCTTGAGCAGCTGGAGGACCTGGGCGATCACGCCCACTTCGTAGATCGCCGACGGCTTTGGATCGTCGTCGGTGGAGTTCTTCTGGGTGGCCAGAAGGATGTGCTTGTCGCGCTTCATCACCTCTTCGAGGGCGCGGACGGACTTGTCGCGTCCCACGAACAGAGGGCTGATCATGTACGGGAACACGACGATGTCCCGCAGCGGCAGCACCGGTATCGTTCTCATCTCGCTCATAATGCACTGCTCCCTGGCCGGCGCATTCCTGGCGCTCGGCCGCGGACGGTTCGGCTGATCGGGAAGATCGCCGCCTCGTCCAGGTCCGCCGGACTCGGCGGGTCGGAAGGTAATGTGGACCTCCCGCCGCGGCTTTCAAGCAGAGCAGATGTCGCTGTCCCCAGGAATTGCCTCCCGGGCGCGCCAGCCGCGACGAATTGGACACACAACAGGCTCGAGGATCTGGAACCCCTTAGCCGTAAAGGGATGCGTACTGTGTCCTCAAAGCCGCCTTCTGCACCTTGCCCATGGTGTTGCGGGGCAGTTCGTCCACGAAGATCACGCGCTTGGGCCGCTTGAAGGCCGCGAGCTCCCCTTCCAGGGCCGCCAGCACCTCGGCCTCGGCGGGCGCGGGCCTGCCGCCGGTCGCCACCACGGCCGTCACCGCCTCTCCGAAATCGGGGTGGGGCAGGCCCACCACCGCGCTCTCGACCACGCCTGGCAGGGCGTCGATCTTCTCCTCGACCTCGATGGGATAGACGTTCAGCCCGCCGGTGATGATCAGGTCCTTGCCGCGCCCGACGATCGAGACGTAGCCGTCCGGGCCGAGGGTCCCGAGATCGCCGGTGATGAAGAAGCCGTCGGGGCGGAAGTCCTGGGCGGTCTTCTCCGGCATGCGCCAGTAGCCTTTGAAGACGTTGGGTCCTCTCACCTCGATCATGCCGATCTCGCCCTGCGGCGCGGTCATGCCGGTCTCGGGGTCGGCGATGCGGACCTGAACGCCCGGCAGCGGCAGACCAACCGTGCCGGCGACGCGTTCGCCGTCGTAGGGATTGGAGACGTTCATGCCCGTCTCGGTCATGCCGTAGCGCTCGAGGATGGCGTGGCCGGTGCGCGAGCGCCATTCGCGGTGGGTTTCGGCGAGGAGGGGCGCCGAGCCTGAGACGAACAGACGCATGTTGGCGGCGGCTTCGGGGCCGAGCCCGGGATGCTTCAGCAGCCTGGTGTAGAAGGTCGGGACGCCCATCAGCGCGGTGGCCCGCGGCATCAGGCCGACGATCTCGTCGGCGTCGAACTTCGGCAAGAAGATCATGGTCCCGCCGGCCATGAGCAGCACGTTGATGGCCACGAACAGGCCATGCACGTGATAGATCGGCAGGGCGTGGATCAGCACGTCCCCGGCGGTGAACCGCCAGGCGGAGACCAGGGTGCGGGCGTTGGACGCCAGATTGGCGTGGGTCAGCATCGCCCCCTTGGAGCGACCGGTAGTGCCCGAGGTGTAGACGATGGCGGCGAGGTCTTCGTCGGCCCGGGCGATCGTCTGGAATTCAGGGGACTGCCCCCGGGCGAGCTCGGCGAGGCTCCCCTGCCCCGCCGCGTCCAGGGTCTCGACCCTGGCGCCCGATACGGCCGCCAACGCCTCGAGTCCCGCCTTGGCCGCCGGATCGCCGACGATCAGCCTGGGCTCGGCGTCGCCGACGAAATAGCTCACCTCGGAGAGGGTGTAGGCGGTGTTCAGCGGCAGATAGACCGCCCCGGCCCTGAGGCTCGCCAGGTAGAGCACGAGGTTGGCCGGGGATTTCTCGACCTGGACGGCCACCCGGTCGCCGGGCTCCACTCCAGCGGCCGCCAGGGCGTTGGCCATGCGCCCGGTCTCTTCGACCAGGCCACGGTACGTCAGGCTGAAGCCGCCCGGCTCCTCGAGCGCGACCCGCTCCGACGACGCCTTATCCGCCAGGCACAGGTCGAACAGATTGGCCATGGCCGAGCGTCCTTTCGCCGTTTGCGCCGGCTTCTAGAGCCTGTCGGCGGCGGACTGAACCACCCACGCAGGCCCCGGTTGGCCCTTATCCTGCTTCGGACACGGTCGAGCTAGAAGGATGCACCGCTATGACCCAGCTTGCGCCGCTGCACGACTCGCCGGCCAAGGCCAAGGAGGCGGCCCTGCAGGCGTTCAACCTCGCCCGCCGGGTTCACCAGGCGGCCCAGTTCGCCCAGCCCATGGCGCGGCTCGAGGCGGCCGTCTCGGAAGCCGAGGCCGCGGCCGCATGCCTGACGACCCTGGCCGAGACCCTCAAGGCGGAGATCGGGCGCATCATGGTCGAGGCGGCGGAAGGCGAACCTGAGCCTGCCTCCGCGCCTGCCGCCCCGCGCCTGCCCGTCCGCGATCCGGTCAAGACCCGGCGAGCCGCGGCCAAGAACACGCGGCCGCCAGTCAGGCGTCAGACCCGGCGCACCGAGGCGCGCCTGTCCAAATCGCGGAGCTGAGGGGGCCCGCCGACGGGCCGCTCGACTACTTCACCCGCTTGCAGCGCACCGACTGGTACTTGTTGGCGTCGCAGAAATAGCCGCCAAGCGCTTCCTTGTGGATCGTCAGCGTATCGCCTTCCTTGGGGAAGCTGTTGACCGTGACGGTGTCGGTCTGCTGCCAGATCTGCCCCTCGGTTGTGAAGATGATGATCCTGCCGACGGGCTGGGTGACGGCGACCTGGTCGACGGTGACCTCGATGACGTTGGGATTCGCCTCAGGGGCCGGAGGCGGCGCGGCGCCGGCGGACTGGCTGCCTTCCTGCTGCTTGCGGCGCTTGAGCGCGCCCATCTTCGGAAGCGAGAGGCCGAAGCCCTTGCGGTGCTCATCGGCCACGGCCGTGGGATTTGGCGCATAGCCGGCGGCGCGCATGGCCGTGTCGTAGCAGGCGAGACGCGCGCTCTCGTCAGGGGTCTGGGCGCAACGGACCAGGGTGTCCCAGGCCGGCGGCGTGCTCTGGGCATGGGCGCCTGAGGCGACGCCCAGGGCGGAAACTGCCAGGCCCGTCGCAAGGCCGATGGAAACGATCGTTCTGGACACTTTGGTCTCCCAACTCAGCGGACGCGCTTGCTGCGCGCGTCCTGATGTATGTCGAACACGTACAGGCGGGCGTCGAACGTGCTCTTGCGGATTCCCGAGCTCCGCCCCTCTTTCGACGGGGCCGCGACGCGCTCGAACTTGATGAGGATGTCTCCGGCCCGGCCTGGGCCGCGATGTCCGGCGGGGCCGGTGCGCCGGCCAGGGGCTTGCCGGGCTGAAGCCCCGCCCGCGAACGGCCTGACTGCCGCGACAGTATTGGCGACGGCGCACAAGGACCTGGACATGGCGGCTCCCCCCGACGCCTGAGGCTCAGTTGTCGGAGCAAGCTGCGCAAGGATCAAGGCGGAATTGCGCGCGCGGCCTTACAGCCTTCGAAGATCTGACGTCGGTCCTGCGACGGGGAAACCCGCCCTAGGAAGCCACGCCCTTCTCGCCGCGCTTCTCGGCGTAGATGAGAAGCGGCTGGGCCCGGCCTTCGACGACCTCGGCGTTGACCACCACCTCTTCCACGCCCTGATAGGTCGGCAGCTCGAACATGGTGTCGAGCAGGATGCCTTCCATGA
>CAZTMF010000396.1:0-3666 GCA_964614675.1 uncultured Caulobacteraceae bacterium
CCGCGGCGGCGACGTGATCCGCTCGCCCCTGCCGCTGGGCCAGGCGATCCTGGGCGCCGACGGCTCGGCGAGGCTGTTCCTGGATCCGGACAAGGTCACGCCCGATCTCGTGGCCTGGCTCGGCAACCAGGTGAGCCTGGAGCGTCCCGAGGCGCTGGAAGAGGCGCTGAGCGAGCTGAAGGGCAAGCGCGTCGCCGTCGATCCGGCCCAGTCCTCGGCCTGGTACCTCGACCAGCTGGGCGCGGCCGGCGCCACGGTCATCCGCACCCCCGATCCCTGCGCTCTGCCCAGGGCCTGCAAGAACAAGGTCGAGATCGAGGGCGCCGTGCGCGCCCACCAGCGTGACGGCGTGGCCCTGACCCGCTTCCTGCACTGGCTGGGCACGGACGCCCAGACCCGCCTGCCGGACGAGATGGAGATCGTCTCCAAGCTCGAAGGCTTCCGCGAGGCGACCGGGGCGCTGAAGGACCTGTCGTTCGACACCATCGCCGGCGCCGGCGCCAATGGCGCCATCGTCCACTATCGCCCGACACGCCAGAAGATCCGCAAGACCGAGCCGGGCTCGCTGCTGCTGGTGGACTCCGGCGCCCAGTACCTCGACGGCACCACCGACGTGACCCGCACGGTCGCGATCGGGGAACCCAGCTCGGAGATGCGCCAGCGCTACACCCTGGTGCTGAAGGGCCACCTGGCGCTGGGCCGCGTGCGCTTCCCGGCCGGAACCACGGGCGCCCAGCTGGACGCCCTGGCCCGTGGACCCCTGTGGTCGGCCGGGCTCGACTACGACCATGGCACCGGCCACGGCGTCGGCTCGTACCTCGGGGTGCATGAGGGGCCGCAGCGCATCGCCAAGGTGGACAACCACGTTGCGCTGAAGCCGGGGATGATCGTCTCCAACGAGCCCGGCTACTACAAGACCGGCGCCTATGGCATCCGCATCGAGAACCTGCAGTACGTCACCGGCCCCGAGGAGATCGAGGGGGGCGAGCGGCCGATGCTGGGCTTCGAGTTCCTCACCCTGGCGCCCTACGATCGGCTGCTGATCAACGAGATCCTGCTGTCCGACGAGGAGCGCGAGCAGATCAACGCCTATCACGCCCGGGTGCTGGCGGAGATCGGGCCGGACCTCGACGCCAAGGCTCGGGCCTGGCTGGAGGGCGCCTGCGAGCCGCTCTAGCGCGCGGCTAGAGTCCTAGGCCAGAGCGCGTTCGAGCGGCGAAACCGCAAACACTTTCGCCTAACGCGCTCTAGTCCAGCCGCGTCCACACCTGCGACTTGCACAGCACCCATAGAGCGCAGCCGGTCAGTTTCAGGTGGTTCTCGTCCACCAGCGTCAACTTGCCGCTGTAGGTGTTGCCATCGCCGGGATTGTAGACGTGGCCGCCGGTCCATTCGGTGGGTCCGCCGGCGAATCCTTCGAGCAGCATCTGACCGATCACCCGCCGGCTCCGCAGCGCAGGGTTCTTGTTGTGGACATCCAGGAAGTTCGGGTTGGTCTTGGGCTGGCTGGCCGAGATCACCTTGCCGCACAGCAGGTCGCCGCAGTGGGTGATCTGCACATGCGCCGCCCGCGACGGCGAGAGCCAGACGCCGTCCACATTGACCGCGGCGGCGGGTCCGGCGGCAAGCATGGCCAAGGCTGTTACGAGCGCGCTTTTCAGCATCCTGGGTCCCGGTTTCTGCGAATCGGCGGCTGAGAATTTTCGCTGCATTGAATGCGCGGAGGTCAATATACCGAATCTCTGGCGTTTTTGCGACCGCTGCGCAATCGGGGATTGACCCAGCCTAGGCCATGAACCTGCGTGTCAGCCACGCGGAGATTTCGTCCAGCGCCTCGGTGGCCATCGGCAGGGGCATGGTGATGAAGCCGTGGATGGCGCCGCCATAGCGGCTGTGGGCCACCTCGACTCCGGCGGCCCTGAGGCGCGCGGCATAGGCCTCGCCCTGGTTGCACAGCGGATCGTATTCGGCGGTGAGCACATAGGCCGGCGGCAGGCCCGCCACGTTCTCGGCGAACATCGGCGAGGCGTGGGGATGACGGGCCTCGGTCATGTCGCGGAAATAGAGGCTGTTGAAGTAGGCCCCGTCCTTGGCCTTGAAGAAGTAGAGCTTGCCGTCGGCGGCGGGCTTGAACTCGTCGGCGTCGACGGCGTCGGTCAGGGGATAGATCAGCGCCTGGCCGCAGATCTTCGGGCCGCCCTCGTCACGGGCGCGCAGGGCGACCACCGCCGCGAGGTTGCCGCCGGCGCTGTCTCCGCAGACCGCGATGCGCGACGCGTCGCCGCCGAACTCCGAGGCGTGCCCGGCGGTCCAGAGCAGAGCGGCGAAACAATCGTCCGGGGCCGCGGGGAAGGGGTCCTCCGGCGCCAGGCGATAGTCGACCGCCACGGTCACGCAATCGGCCTTCATGGTGATGATCCGACCCACCTCGTCGTGGGTGTCGAGGTCGCCAAGGATGAAGCCGCCGCCGTGCATGAACAGCACGATGGGGAGATCCTGTTCCTCCGCATGCGGACGGTAGATGCGGATCTTGATGTCGCCCTGGGGCCCCGGGATGGTCCGGTCGATCACCTGAGCCACCGGCGTGGGCTCGAAGTCCTCGGGCCGGGGGCCGCCCATGCCCATGCGCAGGATTTGCAGCGGCACTTCGCTGAACGGCGGCGAGGTCTCGGTCATGGCGAGCAGGGCTGCGAACTGTGGATCGACGGGCATTTGTGGGACCTCAGTAAGCGGCTTCATCGAAGACGTTGCGGACCTCGCCTCGCCAGGGGCCGTGGTAGAGCTCCAGCAGCCGCTCGGCGGGGGTGACGCCGCTCTCGGCGATCTCGTCGAGGGGCGAGAGGTAGGAAGTCTCGTCGGCCAGCCCTTCGCGCTCGCGCCGGCGGCGGCGCAGGCCCTCGCGGGCGATGGCCAGCATGTCCTGGGCCACGGCCTTCACCGTCCGGCCTGCGACCTCGGCCTTCAGCCCCAGGCGCGCCGCGTCGCCGCGCAGCCTGTGGCGGTCGGCGCGGCTCCAGCCCTTGCAGAGGTCCCAGGCGGCGTTCAGGGCCGCGTCGTCGTAGAGCAGGCCCGCCCAGAGGGCGGGCAGGGCCGAGAGCCGCGACAGGGGCCCGCAGTCGGCGCCGCGCATCTCCAGATAGGTCTTGAGCCGCACCTCGGGGAACAGGGTGGTGGTGTGGTCCGACCAGTCCTTCATGGTCGCCCGCTCGCCCGGCAGTTCGTCGAGCTCGCCGGCGACGAACTTGCGGAACGAGCGGCCGGAAAGGTCGATGTACCGATCGTCGCGCTTGGCGAAGTACATCGGCACGTCCAACGCCCACCGGGCGTAGGTCTCGAAGCCGAAGCCGTCCTCGAAGACGAAGTCGAGCAGGCCCGTGCGGTCCGGATCGGTGTCGGTCCAGACGTTGGCGCGGGCGCTGAGCAGACCCGAAGGCTTGCCCTCGACGAAGGGGGAATTGGCGTAGAGGGCGGTCACCACCGCCTGCAGGGCCAGGCTGGTGCGGAACTTCAGCACCATGTCGGCCTCGGAGCTGAAGTCGAGATTCGTCTGCACCGTGCAGGTGCGGAACATCATGTCGAGGCCGAGCTTGCCGACCTTGGGCATATAGGCCCGCATGATCTTGTAGCGGCCCTTGGGCATCACCGGGACCTGCTCGCGGGTCCAGA
>CAZTMF010000397.1:0-3664 GCA_964614675.1 uncultured Caulobacteraceae bacterium
TTCGCCACCACGGTGATGACCCTGAACTCCGGCGACATCATCTCCTGCGGCACCAACCACGAGGGGCTGGGCGCCTTGCAGGATGGCGAGACGGTGGAGATCGAGATCGAGAAGATCGGCCTCATGAGCCTGACCGTCCACGATCCGCTGAAGCGGACCTGGGAACGGGGCGTCTACATGGGCCCCAACTCGACCAATCCCGAAGCGGTCCAGCGCAACCGGCCGGGCGCCGCCTGAGCCCCAGCCGCTAGAGCTTGAGCAGCGCCATGGCGTTGCCGCCGAGGATGCGGGCGCGGTCGGCCTCCTCGAGCGGCGCCTTGTCGATGAAGGCGCGGCCTTCGGTGTTCGAGGCGAAGGGCCAGTCCACCGAGAACAGCACGCGCTCGACCCCCATCTCCATCAGGGTGCAGGTCAGGGCCGGATAGGACCAGTTGGCCGCGGTCGTGATCCAGAAGTGGTCGTGGAAATAGTCGATCAGCCGGCGCTTCAGCCCGGCCCGCGGGGTGATGATGGAGTCGCAGCGCACGATCGAGAAGGGCAGGGACTCGCCCAGGTGCCCGAGGATCAGCTTGAGCCCCGGGCAGGTGTCGAGCACACCGCAGATCATCAGCCGCAGCGCCTGGTTGGCGCTCTCCACGGTGTAGGACCAGCCCGGGCCGATCAGCGCCGGGTAGCCCTGGTAATAGGCTTCGGCGACGGCCGGCGGCGGCGCGTCCGGGTGGATGTAGATCGGCGCATCGAGGGCCTCGGCGGTCTGGAACACCGGCCAGAACCGCCGGTCGTCCAGCGGCACGCCCGCGGCCATGCCGTGCAGCATGGCGCCCTTCAGCCCCAGCTCGCGCATGGCCCGCTCGAGCTCCACGCAGGCGGCGTCCGGCGCGGTCAGGGGCAGGGAAGCGAAGCCGGCGAAGCGGTCGGGCCGCCGCGCCACCGTCTCGGCGATCAGGTCATTGGTGCGCCGCGCCATTTCGACGGCGCGCTCGGGCGGGAGGTTCTGCGGGCCGCTGGGGAAGTGCGAGATCACCTGCAGGTCGATCCCGGCCTCGTCCATGGCCCGCAGGCGGCCTTCGCCGAGATCGAGCAACCGCTCGCCCAGGGGCTGGAGGGGCATGCCGGCCAGCAGCTCCGGGTGCGAGAAATGCTCTTCGAGCACCACGACCTTCGAAGACATCACCATCCTTATCGTTGTGATTTACATCGAACAGACGACACATCGGCGTTTGAGTCCATGGCTGTTCCCGTGCGGCCCGAGCGCCCGCGCCACGGTCCCTTAGCTCCGCGCTCATCCACGCTTGAGCTGGACGATGCTCTACCGATGCCGGGCGGAGTGCGTCCGGGCGATGGAGACGAAAGATGGAAGCGTCGAGGCTTGAGTCTTGCGCCACGGCGGCGACAGGCGCTCTTGCGCGGGTGGGCTCGGGCGACGATCCACCGTAAATAGCGTCGATTTAGGGTGAACGAGGCCGGGCGCGAGCGCTTCCGCTTCGGGTCAAAGAGGGGAGGCCGGTCCTGGCCGAGAAGCCAAAAAAAGGTCCGCGAGGTCCGAACGGCCCCAGCCTGGTGTCGCTGCTGAAGCCTTACAAGGCGTCGATGGCGCTCCTGGTGCTGCTGACGGCCGCAGGCAGCGCCCTGGGCCTCGCCGTGCCGCTGGTGACTGCCCGGGCGATCGACGCGTTCACGACCGGGCGCCTGGACCTCACCGCCCTGCTGGTCAGCCTGACCGCTCTGGCGCTGGGCGCCTTCGTGTTCGGCAACCTGCAGAACATCGTCCAGGTCATGGCGGCGGAGCGGGTGGCGCGGGACCTCAGGACCCGGCTGGCCGCGGTGGTTTCGGTGCAGACCTATTCGTCGATCGAGACGATGACGCCCGCCAAGCTCCTGACCAACCTCACCAGCGACGTCGACGCCATCAAGACCTTCGTCTCCCAGTCCGCGCCGGCCCTGATCTCGTCGCTGTTCGTGATCGTCGCGGCCAGCGCCCTGCTCCTATGGCTGAACTGGAAGCTGGCCCTGGCGGTGCTGGCCATCCTCCCCCTGATCGCGGCGAGCTTCGTCGTGCTGATGAGCCGGGTGCGCAAGCTGTTCGGCCAGATCCAGGCCGTCACCGACCGGCTGAACCGGGTGCTTCAGGAGAACATCGTGGGCGCGGCCCTGATGCGGCTGGTGAACACTGAGGCAAGCGAGTTCGAGAAGTTCAAGGTGGTCAGCAACGAGGCCCGGGCGATCGGCATGAAGATCCTCAGCCAGTTCGCGGCGATGATCCCGATGATCACCTTCCTGACCAACGTCGCCATCCTGACCATCCTGATCCTGGGCGGCCATTTCGTGATCATCCACGAGATGACCCTCGGCCAGTTCTCGGCCTTCAACGCCTATCTGGGCATCCTGATCTTCCCGGTGATCATCATCGGCTTCACCTCCACGGCGATCGGCCAGGCGCAGGCTTCCTATGCCCGCATCGGCGTGGTGCTGAACGCCCCGCCGCCGCCCGAGCGCGGCAAGGCGACGGCCGCGCTCAGCGGGTCCATCGCGGTCAGGGAGCTCAGCCTGGCCTATGGCGAGCGCAAGGTGCTGAAGGCGGTGTCGTTCGAGATCGCGCCGGGCACGCGCACCGCCATCGTCGGCCCGACCGCCGCCGGCAAGTCGCAGCTTCTCTATGTGATGGCCGGCCTTCTGGCCCCAAGCTCGGGCCAGGTGCTCTACGACGGCCGGCCGATCGAGGACTATGCCCCGGACGGACTCTACGCCCAGGTCGGCTTCGTCTTCCAGGACAGCAACCTCTTCAACCTGACCCTGCGCGAGAACATCGCCTTCAACGCCAAGGTCGACGAGGCCCGGCTGAACCGGGCGATCGACACGGCCGAGCTGCGAAGTTTCATCGAAGGATTGCCACAGGGCCTGGAGACCGTCGTGTCCGAGCGGGGCCTGTCCCTGTCCGGCGGCCAGAAGCAGAGGATCATGCTGGCCCGCGCCCTGGCGCTGGATCCGACGATCCTGTTCCTCGACGACTTCACAGCCCGCGTCGATCTGGCCACCGAGGCCCGCATCCTGGCCAACGTCCGGCGCAACTACCCCAACCTGACCCTGGTCTCGATCAGCCAGAAGATCGCGTCGATCGAGGATTACGACAGGATCGTGCTCCTGATGGAGGGCGAGGTGCTGGCGGTCGGCACACACGATGAGCTGGTTCACACCAGCCCCGAGTACGGCCAGATCCTGCGCTCCCAGCGTTCGACCGATGCCTACGAGGCCGCGTGATGGACTACGCCCTCAAGCCCTCTGGCGCCGACAGCAAGGCGGAAACCCTGGCCTCGGCCGGCCGCGCCCTTGCGCCCTTGTTGTCCGACGAGCGGAAGAACATCGCCATCGCCGGCGCGTGCGTGATCGTCAGCACCGCCTCGAATCTGCTGACGCCAGTGCTGATCGCCCGCGTCATCGACACCGCGATCCGGCACGGGGATTACGGCCTCTTGCTGCGCTACGCGGGCGTCCTCGCGGCGGTCTTCTTCGTGGCCCTGGGGACCAACTACCTGCAGACGCTGCGGATGGGCACGGTCGGGCGCAATGTGCTGTTCCAGATGCGCAACCGGCTATTCAGCCAGCTGTCGCGCCTGCCCATCGCCTTCTTCGCCCAGAACCGGGCCGGCGACCTGATCTCGCGGGT
>CAZTMF010000398.1:0-3662 GCA_964614675.1 uncultured Caulobacteraceae bacterium
GGTTCGGGCCAAGCCCGCCTGCAGCGTGGCGCCCTTCGCCGTGACGCCCGAGGAGCTGGGCGCGGCCTGGCGCGACAGCCGTGTCTGCCTGGACCTCCGGATCGACTTGAACGGTCAACGATTTGGCGCGGCCAACGGGTCGGCGATGGAGTTCGGCTTCGACGAACTCGTCGCCCATGCCGCCTACAGCCGAAACCTGCCCGCCGGCACGATCATCGGCTCGGGGACAGTGTCGAACGAGAACTGCCGCGAGGTGGGCTCGTCCTGCATCGCCGAGCGACGGGGCATCGAGCTCATCGACCTTGGGGCGGTGAAGACGGAGTTCATGCGCTTCGGCGACCGGGTGCGGATGGAAGCCGAGCCGGTGGAGGGCTCAAGTCCCTTCGGCGCCATCGAACAGCGGATCGTCGCCATGACCTCCGGTCGCTCCACACGCCCCTCCTCAGAATAGGCCAGCCCTCGCGCGCATCCGGATGTCGCACGGGGGAGGGGCGACAAATTCTGGCGCCTATCTTTCGGGGCCTTTCCGGGGACTAGTCGCACCTGTCCCACTGGCGACATGCCGAAGACATTCGATAGGCAAATTCTCGATGAAGCTCCATTGTTCAACCCGTGTTTCGGGCATGTCGGCGGCGCTACTGCTGGCCTTGGCGGCCTTTCCGGCCTCGGCGCACCATTCCGCCTCCGTGTTCGACATGTCCAAGCAGGTGACCCTGCGCGGTACGGTCGAGAAGTGGCTCTGGGCGAACCCCCACTCCTGGCTCTACGTCCGGGTGATGAAGCCTGACGGATCCCAGGAGGTCTGGGGCTTCGAGGCGGGCAGCACGGGCATGCTGGCCCGGCAGGGCTGGAACGCCGCAGATATGAAGCAGGGCGACAAGGTCACGGTCAGCGCCGCGCCCGAGCGCAACGGCAATCACGTCGGGCTGTTGAACGAAGTCCATTTGGCGTCGGGCCAAGTGCTGAAGGCCGGCTTTGGGGCGCCCCCTCCTGGCCTCGCCGGGCCGGGCGGGCCGGGCGCACCTCCCGCTGGCCCGAACAATGCTCCGCCCCCACGCTAATCGCCGAGGCCCCTAAGTGATCAAAACCAAGACCCTGCTCGTCGCCGCCGCGCTGTGTTCGGCGATGTTCGCCCTGCCGGCGGCGGCCGCCGTACCGCTGGGATCGAGTTGGGATGACGTCGGCAAGCTGCCCGACTTCTTCACCGGAAACTGGCAGAGCACGACTTCGTTTCTGGATAACCCGACCAGTGTCCCGTTCACTGATCAAGCAAAGGCCTATATCACCCAATACAAGCCTATTGAGGATATCCCTTTCGCGGGCAAGAACTGCAAGACTCCGGGGATGCCGATTGTTCAACGCCTGGGCTCGCCGCTGAAGTTCTTCTACGAACCGGGCATGATTGCAATCTACATTGAAAACACCAGCATGACCCGCTTCATCAGACTCAACGGGGAACATTCCGCGCGCCCAAATCCGACTTACCTCGGCGAGTCGGTTGGACACTTCGAAGGCGATACACTTGTTGTCGACAGTGTCGGATTCGATGACATCCTGCTTCAATACGGCGACTTGCCCGGGAAGGGGACGGGGCCGTTCGTCCTTCCTCCGGAGGCTATATTTGGTCCGCACGGACCAAATCTGCACATGGTCGAGCGCATTCGACTGGTCGATGCGGACACGTTGGAAGACCGCCTGACGGTCTATGACGACACGGTCTGGAAGCAACCCTACGTCTCGACCCCAGTTCAGATCTTCAAGCGTAACCGCGGGGATGATGGCTGGCCCCACGAATGGGTGTGCAGCACGGCCGACATACTGGCGTTCGATCCCAGCCAGAACAAGACCGTCGACGAGGATCCCGCCGAGGTTCTCAAGCGGCTCCAGCAAAAAGACAACCACTAACGATCAAGTTTTGCCAAAGATAATCATCTGAACGGCAAGATGAATGGTGGATTCCGAGTAGCTTGTCCAAGTTGCTATATAGGCTTGGCGGGTAAGCAACAGGCCCCCACTTTGGAAGGATAATTTGATGCGCACGTGTGATCGCACTTTAGGAACCCTGCGCCGCGTGGTGGGCCTCAGCGCTTTAATGTTGCTCTGCGCCGGGCCGGGCTTTTCCCAGGCCGCTCCCAAAGGCGGGTCGGGCTATGTCGCGACGATGAAGGACTGGCTGGGCGTCAACGACGCGATGCAGCGCTATCGCTGGGGCTTGGAGAAGCACGACCGCAAGGCCTTCCAAAGCGCCTTCTGGGAAGACGGCGCCGACATCGCCATTCCCAGCCCCGGCCAGGAGATCAGAATGCCCTTGGATGGCAGCCCGCCGACTGGGGGGCCAATCCCCATGGGCCCACCTCCAGGCGCTGCGGGGCCGGGCCAAGCGCCTCCGGGCGGTCCTCCGGGCGCGGGTCCGCCTCCCGGCGGGGTGGAGGTCTGGCACATGCCGTTCGCGGACTATTTCCACTTTGAAAGCCCGACCAGGGCCACGCACTACGAGTATTTCCTGAGCATCTACCCGCAGTCGGAAAAGACGGGCGTAACCCTGCCGGCCATGGAAACGAGGCAATCGATCGTCGGATGGCCCGGCCATTACGAGGACATCCTCGAGAAGCGCCACGGCGAATGGCGGATCCTCCAGCGAAAGTCCTACATAAACGCGAAGTGACACGCACCGTTCGGGCGGGTTCTGCATCGTTTCAGGAGCGTTTTGACGTGTTGGCGAGGCCCCAGAACATGGGTGATCTATGAAGTATTCGACTTCGAGCCTGAAGACGCAGTTCAAGTGTCTTATCATCTTGATCGCCGCGTTCTTCTGCTGCTCGGCGGCTTATGCGCATCACTCGTTCGCCCTGTTCGACCGTTCCAAGCTGACGACCTTGAGCGGCACCGTGCGCGAGTGGAAATGGGCCAATCCCCACTCATGGCTGACCGTCGTCGTGCACAAGGCCGACGGGACCGACGAGCAATGGGCCCTGGTGGGCTCCAGTCCCAATATGATGAGCCGCTGGGGCTGGAACGCCGCCGACATCAAGACCGGCGACAAGGTGATGGTCGATATCCATCGGGCCCGAGACGGCAGGACGATCGGGGAGCTGCACACCGTGTTCCTGCCTGGCGGCAAGGTCCTGGGTGATCCGGGCGGCCAGGGCGGCGAGGCTTTGGCCGGCGGTCCGACCAATTTGCCGACCAAGCCGCAGGGAGAGCCATACAAGTGAAGCCATCTCCAGCGAACAAGTCTCGCCGGCCCGCGGCCTACATGCTTGGTTGCGTCTGCTCCTTCGTCGCCCTCGCCCTGGCGTCGCCATCTGGAGGGGCGTGGGCCGCCGCGGTTCCTCAATCGAAGGCCGAGCGGGCCAAGGCGTGGCGCGACATCGCGGACCTGCCCGATTTCTGGCAGGGGACCTGGCAATCGATCAGCCCGATCGCCGATGATTTCCCGACGCCCCCCGACTACACGCCGGCGGCGCTGGACTACATCAAGAGCTACAAGCCTGTCGAAGACAGCCCGTTCGCCAATTGCAAGCCGCTCGGCCTGCCATTCGTGATGAACATCGGCGGCATGCCGATGAAGTTCTTCCAGTCGCCGGGCATGATCGCGCTCTATATCGAATCCTCCGGCATGACGCGCTTCATCCACACCGACGGCCGCAAGCACAGCGAGC
>CAZTMF010000399.1:0-3659 GCA_964614675.1 uncultured Caulobacteraceae bacterium
GCGGCAGGCGCGACGCATCGCCGCCGCCCTGGTGCGCCGGCGAGCCCTTGAACCTTTCACGCGGACCCTCGACCTCGCCGAATCTGTGGAAAAGGCCGTCGGCGGGCGCCGCGGCGCCCCGATCCACCCCGCCACCCGCGTGTTCCAGGCCCTCAGAATCGCGGTCAACCAAGAGCTGTCCGAGCTCGAGACGGCCTTGGACGCAGCGGAGCGCGTATTGAAGTCGGGCGGCAGGCTTGCGGTGGTCACCTTCCACTCGCTGGAAGATCGGATCGTGAAGGCCTTCTTCACCGAGCGTGCGGGCAAGACGCCGGCCGGCTCGCGCCATCTGCCGCCGCCCGCCGCTGGTCCCGCGCCGACCTTCGAGCTTCTGTTCAAGGGCGCTCGCCCGCCCGGACCCGCCGAACTCGCCGCCAACCCTCGCGCCCGTTCGGCCAAACTGCGCGCGGGCGTGCGAACCTCGGCCGCGGCATTCAGGAGGGCGGCATGAGCATTTCCGCCCTGTTCGCCCGAAGGATCCGCGGGGTCCGGCTGGTCAACCTCTGGGGCGCCGGCCTGCTGCTCGTGCTGGTGGTCACGCTCTATCTGCTCAAGACCTTCGCCGGCGGCGAACGCGCCGACATCGCCGCCACCGAGGTGCAGATCGCCGGCGAACAGCGGAAGATCCGTCTGCTGCACGCCGAGCTCGCCTATCTGGAACAGCCCGCCCGCATCGAACATCTGTCGGAACAGTACCTCGGCATGAGGCCCGCCTCGGGCAAGCACGAGACCACCGTGGACAGCCTCGGCCAGATCGTCCGCGCGCCGCCCGCCAGCCCCGCCAGCCCCGCCAGCCCCGCCAGCCCCGCCAGCCCCGCCAGCCCCGCCGCGGCGTCGCCGGCGTCGTCCACGCCCGCCCCGGGGCTCGCCCAATGAGCCCTGTCGATTTCGTCCGCGGCGGCGGCTCGAGCATCTGGTCCTGGTTCGGCGACCGGGTCTGGCAGGTCGAGCGGGCCTTCGAGCAGGCCAGGGCCCAGCGCCGCGAGCAGGACGCGACCTACCGAATCTTCTTCGTGCTGGTGCTGTTCGCCACCGCCTTCGCCACCCTGGCCTGCGGCGCCGTCACGGCCGCCCTGGTGGTGGGCGGGAGAGAGGCGTCGGGCGTCGCGCCGGCGACCATGGCCCGCGGCGACCTGGTCGACCGCAACGGCCAGCTCCTGGCCATCGACCTGGTCCACTACGGCGCCTACCTCGATCCCCGCGATGTCTGGGAGGTGGACGAGACGCGCAGGGCCTTGGCGGCGGCACTGCCGCCCCAGGCCCGCGACCGAGTGGCCAAGGCCTTCTCGACCGGCCGGCGCACCTATCTGATCGGCGGCCTGACGCCTGAGCAGAAGGACAAGCTGCACGACCTCGGCCTGCCTGGCCTCACCTTCGAGGAGGAGGACCGCCGGGTCTATCCACTGGGCCCGACGGCGGCGCACCTGATCGGCTTCACCGACACCGGCGCCAGGGGCCTGGCCGGCGCGGAGCGCGGTCTCGACAAGCTGATCCTGCAGAGCGGCGCCGAGGGAAAGCCGGTCCAGCTGTCCATCGACCTGCGCGTCCAGGCGGCCCTGGACGACGAGCTGAAGAGCGCCGCCGAGACCTTCCAGACCCTGGGCGCCATGGGCATGGTGGTCGACCTGAAGACCGGCGAGATCCTCGCCATGTCCAGTTATCCGTCCTTCGATCCCAATGAGCCCGGCAAGTCGCCGCCGGCCAATATGGTCAACCACGTGGCGCAGTCGGTCTACGAGCCCGGCTCGGTGTTCAAGGTCTTCACCCTGGCCATGGGGATCGATTCCGGCATCGCCAACATCGACACCCCCTTCGACGTCAGGACGCCCCTGGTGCTGCCGGGACGGATCATCCACGACGACGAGAAGGGCGACGCCACCCTGCCGCTCTGGAAGGTGTTCACCCACTCCTCGAACATCGGCGCGGCCAAGCTCGGCCTGATGGCCGGCGCCCAGCGGATGGACCATTATTTCGGCAGCTTCGGCCTGTTCGCCGCCGCCCCGAGCGAACTGGCGGAGTCCGCCCGGCCGCTGCATTCGAGGCGGCTCGACGAGAACACCGTCGCCTCCATGTCCTTCGGACAGGCGATCTCGGTCAGCCCCCTGGCCCTGGCCACCGGCATGGGGGCGGTGCTCGACGGCGGGATCTATCGGCCCCTGACCATCCGCAAGATCGAGGGCCAGCCAGCGGCGGGCCAAAGGGTGCTGCGTCCCTCGACCTCGCGCACCATGCTAGATCTGATGCGGCTGAACGCCCTCCAGGGCACCGGCCGCAAGGCCGACGCCCTGGCGCCGGGCCTGCGCCTGGGCGGCAAGACCGGCACCGCCCAGAAGGCGGAGAACGGCCGCTACGGCGCCTCCCGCGTCACCTCCTTCGCCTCGGTGTTCCCCACCGACGGTCCGATGGACACGGCGCGCTACTTCGTCCTGGTCACGCTGGACTCTCCGCATCCGACGAAGGACACCTTCGGCCTCACCACGGGGGCCTGGAACGCCGCGCCGACGGCTGGCCGCGTGATCGATCGGATCGCCCCCTTCGTGGGCGTCCAGCGCGCCGCTGTCTCGCCGGCCCAGCAGGCCGCGACCTCGCCGCAGGACCTCGGCGGAGACGAGCACTAGCGATGGCGATGGCGCGGCTTTCCCAGATCGTGCAGCGGGATTTCCCTACGGATCCCGAGATCACCGGCGTCACCGCCGACAGCCGCAAGGTGCGGCCGGGCTTCCTGTTCGCCGCCCTGCCGGGCTCCAAGGTCGATGGCCGGAGTTTCATCGCGGGCGCTCTGCAGGCAGGCGCCGCCGCCGTGCTGGCGCCCGAGGACGTCTCGGACCTGCCGGTCCCGGCGGTCCACGCCTGGGACATGCGCCGCGCCTACGCCCTGGCGGCCAAGGCCTTCTATGGCGCCCAGCCCAAGACCTGCGTCGCCGTCACCGGCACCAACGGCAAGACCTCGGTGGCGGTGTTCTGCCGCCAGATCTTCGAGCGGCTCGGCCACAAGAGCGCCAGCATGGGCACCCTGGGGGTGCGCGCCGGCGCCGAGCAGCTCACCCCGCCTGGTCTGACCACGCCCGACGCCGCGGACGTTTCGCGCCTTCTGGCCGAGCTGGCCCGGACGGGCGTCACGCATCTGGCGCTGGAAGCCTCTTCGCACGGCGTCGACCAGCGCCGGCTGGACGGCGTCGATCTCGTCGCCGCCGGCTTCACCAACCTGACCCAGGACCATCTCGACTACCACGGCACCATGGGCGCCTACCGGGCGTCCAAGCTGCGGCTGTTCGAGACACTGCTGCCGCGCGGCGGCGCCGCCGTGCTCAACGCGGACTCCGACGCCTATGACGCCTTCGCATCTGCGGCGGTGACATCGGGACAGGGTGTGTTCTCGGTGGGCGAGGCGGGCCAGGGCCTGAGGCTGCTGGACCGCCGGCTCGTCCCCGAAGGCCAGCGCCTGAAGATTGCGGCCGACGGCAAGGTCTTCGAAGTTCGTCTGCCGCTCGCCGGTGGCTTCCAGGCGTCCAACGCCCTGGTGGCCGCGGGCCTCTGCATCGCCGCCGGCGAGGGCGTCGACGCGGTGCTGGCGGCGCTGGAGCACATCGAAGGCGCGCCGGGGCGGCTACAGCGCGTGG
>CAZTMF010000400.1:0-3653 GCA_964614675.1 uncultured Caulobacteraceae bacterium
CCGCCCAATCCGCCCGACGACATTCCCCTGGCGTCAGACGGCTACATGTCGATGTTCCGGTTCAGGAACGGGGTGGTCGACTACAAGGGCCGCTACGTTCGCACCGAGCGCTTCGAGCGCCAGCACGCCGCGCGCCGCCAGCTCTATGGCTACTACCGCAACCCCTTCACCGACGATCCGAGCGTCCGTGACCCGGAGCATCCGCAGCGTCGGACAACCGCCAACACCACGCCCGTCGTCCTCGCCGGCGCCCTCTACGCCACCAAGGAAGACGGCCTGCCTCACAGGATGGACCCGAACACCCTGGAGACGCTGGGCCCCACCGACTTCGGCGGCGCCTGGAAGAGCCAGGCCTTCACCGCCCATCCCAAGCTGGATCCCGTCACCGGCGAAACGGCCGCCTTTGGCTACGAGGCCTCGGGCCTCTGCTCCAGGGACGTGTTCCTGGCGATCTTCGACCGGTCCGGCGCCATCACCCGCGAGTGGCGCTTCGACGTCCCCTACACCAGCATGCTCCACGACATGGCGCTGACGCGGGAGCACGTGATCATCCCGGGCGGCGGCTCGGTCACCAGCCTCGAGCGGCTGCACGAGGGCAAGCTCCACTGGGCCTGGGACTCTTCCAAGCCCTCCTGGTTCGGGATCATCCCGCGGGATGGCGACGCCAAGGACATCCGCTGGTTCCTGGGGCCCGAGCGCGCGGTGGTGCACACGGCCAACGCCCGCACCGAAGGCTCCAAGGTGATCATGGAGGCCCCGGCCGCGGACGGGAATCCCTGGCCCTGGTTCGAAGACCTGGCGGGGGGCCAGTTCACGGCGCCCCGCAACACCATCCGCCGTTTCACCTTCGACCTGAATTCCAAGGACGACCGCTGCACCGAGGAGGTGCTGTTCCAGCAGCCGGTGACCAGCTTCACCCGCGTCGACGACCGGCGCGCCTGCCAGTCCTACCGGTACATCTACGTCCAATACTTCGACCCCGACCGGCCCTCGCGCGCGGGATCGCATCCCCAGCTGCGCTATGCGGCCAACAGCTTCGGGCGCTTCGATATCCAGACCGGCGAGATCAGGTCCTGCTTCGGGGGCGAGACGCACCTGCTGCAGGAGCCGAGCTTCGCGCCCCGGCCGGGCTCGACCGAGGAGGGCGACGGGTGGCTGATCGGCACCGCCCACAATCCGGCCGAGATGCGGGCCGAGCTGATGATCGTCGATGCGCCGACGATGGAGGAGGTGGGGCGGGTGATCCTGCCATTCCGCAACGCCAACCAGGTCCACGGCGCCTGGTTCGGCGCCGGCGACCTGCCGCTGGCATGAGGGCTGACCGATGAAGAGATCGCTGTTCCTGATCCTGTCCGCGCTGGCCTTCGTCCAGCCGGCGTTCGCCGCGCCGCGTGGGTGCGACCGCGCCTGCCTCTACAAGGTGCTCGACCGCTATCTCGTGGCCCTCAAGGACCACGATCCAGCCAAGGCGCCTTTCGCGCCGGGCGCCCGGACCAGCGAGAACAACGTGCGCCTGGCGCCCGGCGACGGCATGTGGGGCACGATCACCCGTCTCGGCAGCTACGACTTCCGCTTCGCCGATCCCATGACTGGCGGCGTCGGGTTCTACGGCGTGGTGGACGAGTCGGGGACCTCCTCTCCCTTCTCCGTGCGGCTGAAGGTGCGGGGGGGACGGATCACCGAGGCCGAGACGGTGGTCGCGCGGCCCCAGGACGCGGGCGTTCCTTTCGTCACCGCCAAGATCGACCCCATACCCGCCCTCGGTCAGGACTTGCCGGCGTCCGACCGGACGCCCAGGTCCAGGATGATCGAGCTGGCCGACGGCTATTTCAGCACCCTGCAGCGCAACGACGGGACGCTGCACACGGTCTTCGCCGACGACTGCGACCGGCGCGAGGACGGCTTCCTGACCACCAACAATCCCAACCAGACCATCATCGCCTACATGGCCAAGGGTTGCGCGGCCCAGTTCAAGCTGGGAATCTATCGCTATGACGACCGCCTGAGGGCGAGGCGATACATGCTCGTCGACGAGGAGAAGGGCTTGGTCATGGCGGCGGGGTTCATCGACCACTCCGGGCGCCTGGGCGAGTACCGCCTGACGGACGGGACGCCCAACACGCCGGTGTATCGCCGGCCGCACAGCTTCTGCCTGCTCGAGACCTTCAAGATCAGGCGCGGCAAGATCGAGCGCGTCGAGGCCGTGTTCACCAGCGTGCCCTATCGCATGCCCTCGCCCTGGGGCGGGGAGGGCGGCCGATGACCGACGAGGATCCCCCCCTCTACGCCCAGCCGCTCTGGTCGGCTGGCGCGCCGGGCGCGACGGACTGGGTGAAGACGCCGGCTGCCGCCGCGCCCAGCCCGTTCCCGGTCGCGGTGCCCGAGGGCAGGGCGCACGACTACGTCTCGATCCAGAACCTGATGAGCGCCTACATGATCGCCCTCGACGCGGGCGACATCGATACCTATGCGGAGCTCTTCGCGCCCGACGCGTCCATGTACTGGATCGGCGGCGTGGAGCGCGGCCGGGAGGAGATCCGTCGCAACCTCGCCAGCTTCGGCACGGGCCGCCAGAAGCTTCCGAAGGACGCGACCCACCGCCCGCGGTTCATTCATGTCTCGGTCAGCCAGCGGATCGACTTCACCGGCCCCGACACCGCCCACGATGTCGGCATGTGGCTGGGATTCAGCAATCGCTCGCCCGACGGCCGCTTCGAGACCAACGAGTTCGGGCACTACGAGGACTGGTACGTGAAGACCGGCGGCCGCTGGTATTTCCAGGAGCGGCGCATCTACAACGAGCGGCTGTCCAACAAGGCCCTGTTCTATCCCGAGCTCGGCGAGACCGATCCGCGCGAGCTCTGAACGAAGCGGGGCGGAAGCGACTCCTCACCCCTCCAAAGGCGGGTTGGTCTCGGCCGGCCGGGAGGGAGGCGTCTTTGGCGCGGGCGGAGTGAGTCCGCCGGCGCGCATCTCGGGTGTCTTGGTCCAGGGTGAGCGCATGTAATACGGCGTCTGGATGAACACCGCCTCCACGCCGGCGATCTCGCCCCGCTTGATCTTGAACATCTCGAGAAGGCCCCAGCTCTGGGGCTCGCGGAAGGCGGACCTGTGCGGCGCGCCGTCCGTCAGGGTGTACTCGTCCAGCACGCCCTTATGGTCGATGAAGCCGCGGGCCATGACGATCCCCCGCGCCTCGTCCACCAGGAAGTACTCCCGGTCGCGGACCCGCTCGTTGAACCGATAGCGGCCCGAGCGGAAGCCCTTCTCGATCTCGGGAAACGTCATCCCGTTCTCCGAGCGGGTGGCGTCAGCGCTGAACCTCGCCCCCCCGCGCAATACGCCGGTGTTGTTCTCCAGGGTCTCGAAATAGGCGTCGGCCATGCCGATCAGATCCGCCCGGCTCATGCGGTCGGCCGGATCGACGGGCCGGGCGAGGTCGGGATCGTGCTCGAAACCCTCGACCGGACCGATCGGCGTCGGCGGCGAGGAGAGGTTGCGCTTCGTCGAGATGACTTGCTCGACCTCGGTTATCCTGTCGTCCACGACCCTCAGGCGGATGGCCAGGAACCCCGCCACGTCCTTCTGCATGATGCTGGTGTAGACGCCGACATTGCCGGTGACCGGGTCGGAGATCGTGAGGGCTGGGCCCA
>CAZTMF010000401.1:0-3647 GCA_964614675.1 uncultured Caulobacteraceae bacterium
GAAGCGGATCGCCGCGGCCCGCAAGTTCGCGCCCGACTTCGGCATCGCCACCGAATGCGGCATGGGCCGCTGCAAGACGCCAGACGTGGTCGTTGACCTTCTCAAGGTTCACGCCGGCTCGACGGCGGCCGGCTGAGGCGGGGCGCGTGGCGACGTCGCAACCTGGGCGATTTCTTGACGAGATCGTTGCGTTTGGCAATGAAGTTCGCGGAGGCGGTCGGGACATGAGGGCACGGGCGCACGAAGGCGGGGAACGATGAAAGTCGGCGTGTTCGACCATCTCGACGGCGCGGGTTCGCCGCTTACCGAGCTGTACGAGCAGCGACTGAAACTGATCGGGCTGTACGATCAGGCCGGCTTCTACGCCTATCACCTGGCTGAGCACCATTCGACGCCGCTCGGCATGGCGCCTTCCCCCAACCTGTTCCTGTCGGCTGCGGCGCAGCGCTCGCAGCGGCTGAGGCTGTGTCCGCTGGTCTATCCCCTTGTCCTCTACCACCCGCTCCGGCTGGCCGAGGAAATCTGCATGCTCGACCACATGAGCGGTGGACGCTTGGAGTTCGGCATCGGCAAGGGCGCCTCGCCCCACGAGCTGGAAATCTACGGCGCCGATCCGCGCGAGTGGGCGCCGCGAGCGCATGCCGAAGCGCTGCAGGTGCTGATGATGGCCCTGACCCAGGAGGTCGTCGACTTCGACGGCGACGTATTCAAGTACGTCAATGCGCCCATGGTGCTCCGGCCCAAGCAGCGGCCGCATCCGCCCATGTGGTACGGCGCCTCCCGCCCCGAGGGCGCGGCCTTCGCCGCCCAGCAGGGTTTCAACATCGTGGCCAATGCTCCCGCCGAGCGGGCGCGGCCGATCTACGAGAGCTTTCGCGAGGCCTGGGCCGGAGCCGGCCGGAGCGATGCGGACATGCCGATGATGGGCATGAACCGCTTCGTGGTGATCGCCGAGACCGATCAGGCGGCCATGGACGTCGCGGCCCGCGCCTACAGCCGCTGGAACCGCAATTTCTGGCAGCTATGGGACGCCCGTGGACCACGGCCCTACGCCTACTATCCCGACACCTTCGAGGAGGCGGAGACCGCCGGCTTTGGCGTCGCGGGCTCGCCGGCCAAGGTGTTGGAGACGCTGTCGGATCAGCTCGCCCGCTCGGGCGCGAGCTATCTGGTCTGCCGCTTCGTCTTCGGTGATCTTGGCTTGGCGGAGGCGACGCGGTCGGTCGAACTGTTCGCCCACGAGGTGATGCCCCTGCTGGGCGTCAGCCAGGCCGCGGCGCAGTAGGCGAGGGGACGCGGCCATGGCTCTGCTCGGCATCGAGGCCCTGATCTACGGTGTGGACGACCTGGACGCCTGCCTGAAGTTCTACGACGACTTCGGGCTGCAGAGCGCCCAGCGCGACGCGGGCGGAGCGGTCTATCGCCTGCCGGAAGGCTCGTCATTCGTGATCCGTCGCAGCGACGACCCGGGCCTGCCGCCGGCCTTCCTGAACGGCCCGGGGCCGCGGGAGATAATCTGGGGGGTGGATTCGGCCGCGGCCCTGGAGGTGATCGCCGCCGAACTCGGCCGCGACCGGGAGGTCCGCCGGGACCCGGACGGCACGCTGCACACCCGTGACGACTGCGGCATCAACATCGGCTTCCGCCTCTTTGCGCGCCGGCCGCTGGCGGTCGACCCGGCCCCGCCGGAGAACAATCTGTCGGAGCCAGCGCGCTGGAACCGGCACCGCAAATGGTACGAGCGCGCCGCGCCCAAGCTCATCAACCATGTGGTCTTCGGCGTGCCGGACGTCGACCAGGGGGTGGCCTTCTACGTCGACCGCCTGGGCTTCCGGGTGACCGACATCATGCGCGGTTTCGGCATGTTCATGCGCTGCGACGGCCGCCACGACCACCACAACCTGTTCTTCTTCCGCGGCCCCCCCGGCCGGCTGATCTTCAGCCATGTCTCCTTCGGCGTGGAGACCATCGACGAGTTGATGGTCGGCGCCATGAGCATGCAGAGGGAGGGCTGGACCAGCGATGTGGGGCTGGGCCGCCACCGCATCAGCTCGCTGGTCTTCTACTACATGAACAGCCCCGCCGGCGGGCAGACCGAATACAGCGCCGATTCAGACTACCTCGACGACAGCTGGACGGCGCGGATGTGGGACCAGGATTTCGGCCAGCACCATTGGATCGCGGCGCTTCCCGAGAGCGCCCGGCTGGCGCCGACCGGGGTGGCCGATCCGGTGGGCCCGGTAAGACCCAAGCTCGACGAAACCATACGGCCGCGCGGTCCCTGACGGGTCAGCGATCGGCCAGAGAGAACGACAGGGGAGGCAGTCATGGCGGTGAATATCCGCAGGGTCGTCACGGGCGTGAATGGCGAGGGCAAGGCCGTCGTCGTCCAGGACGGCCCCGCCCCCAAGACCGTCTCGCGTCCGGCCATCAGCGTCGAGGGCGCGCTGCTGTGGGTCACCGACGAGACCCCGGTCGACCTCTCCCGCTACGACGATCCAACGGATCGGGAGATCGGCGTCGCGCCCCCCGAGGGCGGCTCGATCCTCAGGGTGGTGGATTTCCTGCCCCAGCCGGACGAGATCGACAACCAGGCCTTCCTCAAGGAGATGGGCCTCGCCGCCGACCACGGCGGCAAGCACGCCTTCATGCATCGCACCCGAAGCATCGACTACGCCATTGTCATGGAAGGCGAGATCGACATGCTGCTCGACGAGGGCGAGGTGCACGTCAAGGCGGGGGACATCCTGATCCAGCGGGGCACCAACCACGCCTGGGTCAACCGGTCCGGCAAGACCTGCCGCATCATCTTCGTGCTGATCGACGCCCAGGACTTTCCGCCGCCGGAGTCCCGCGCTTTTCCGCAGGCCGGCTGAGACCATAGCAAGCGGCTAACCCCGGGGAGGGGCGCATGGCGCAGAAGCCAGGGATATCCAAGTCGACGGCGACCGCGGTCGCCTGCGTCATCGGCATGATGGTCAGCGTGGTGCCGTTCCACATCGGCACCTTCCCGCTGTTCCTGCAGCCGGTCTCCCACGAGTTCGGCTGGGGCCGGGCCGCCTTCGCGGTCTCGCTCAACATCTCGTCGATCCTGGCGGCCCTGGCCGCGCCCTTCGTCGGCCGCGCCGTGGACCGGCTGGGCGCCCGGCGGCTCCTGGTTCCCGCCATCATCCTCTATGCGCTGGCGACCATGGCCCAGTCGTTGCTGACGCCGTCCAAGCCGCAATTCTACCTGACCTATGCGGCCCTGGGCTTCACCGAGGCGGTGGCCGGACCGGTGGCCTTCTCGCACCTGATCTCCTCCTGGTTCCAGGAGCGGCGGGGCCTGATGCTGTCGCTGGTGATCGGCGCCGCTCCCGCCGTGTCCCTGATGGTCATGGCGCCGGTCACCCATTGGCTGATCGCCAGCTTCGGCTGGCGCACCGCCTATCTAGTGCTGGGCATGATCATCCTGCTCTTGGGCGCTCCGGCCATGGCCTTCCTGGTCAGGGATCCCGAGCGCGCCGGTCCGCAGACCGCGGCCGGGCGGGCCGCCTCGGTCGCCGCCCTGCCGGGCAAGACCTTCGGCCAGGTGGTCGCCACCGTCACCTATTGGGCGATCCTGGTCGGCCTGGTGATCCACTCCCTGGTGGTGGGCGGCGTGCGCG
>CAZTMF010000402.1:0-3641 GCA_964614675.1 uncultured Caulobacteraceae bacterium
GCCGGCGACGGCAGACGGGCTCGACCTGGCGGCCCTGGTCGTCACCGGCCTGGCCCTGCTGGCCTGGGTGATCCTGCCCGCCCAGCCGCTCGCCGGCGTGGCGCTGCTGGCGGCCGGCGCGGCCAACGTCGTCCGGCTGGCCCGCTGGCGCGGGACGGCTGCGCTGGCCGAGCCGCTCGTCTGGATACTGCACAAGGGCTTCGCCTGGCTGGCCTTCGCCCTGGCGCTGACGGGCGCCTCGGTGCTCTGGCCGGAGTGGGTCCCGACCTCGGCCGGCATCCATGCCCTGACCGTGGGCGCGATCGGGGTCATGACCCTGGCGATGATGACCCGCGCCATTCTCGGCCACACCGGCCGCGCGCGACATGCCGGGCCGGGGACCCTGGCGATCTACCTGTTCGCTAATTCTGCCGCCGGGCTGCGGCTGGCGGCGGCGTTCCTGCCTGAGCACCAGCCGCTGTGGCTGGGCCTGTCGGCGACAGCCTGGAGCCTGGCGTTTGGCGGCTTCGTCATCGTCTACGGCCCGATGCTGGTTCGGTCGCGGGTCGATCAGCCTGGAGCTTAGGCGCCGCCTGTCCTCACAGCAATCCCAACGCCTTGAAACTTGCCACGCCGTCGCGCCCGACCACCAGATGATCGTGCACCGCGAGGTTCAGGGTGCGGCAGGCGGCGATCACCTGACGGGTCATGTCGACGTCCGCCTGGGAGGGGGGCGGATCGCCGGACGGGTGGTTGTGCACCAGGATCACCGCCGAGGCGGCGAGCTCCAGCGCCCGGCGGGCCACCTCGCGCGGATAGACCGGCGCATGGTCGACGGTGCCCTGGTTCATCACCTCGTCGGCGATCAGCTGGTTCTTCTTGTCGAGGAACAGCACCCGGAACTGCTCGCGCGGCTCGTGCGCCAGGGCCAGCTTGACGTAGGCGAGGAGCGCGCTCCACGAGCTGATCACGGTGCGTTTGTTCAATGAGTCCAGGCCCATCCGCTGGGCGAGCTCGTGCACCAGCTTAAGATCGAGGGCTGCTTCGGGGCCGATGCCGCGCACCAAGCAGAGGTCTTCGACCGAGGCGGCGAGCACACCCGCGAGCGTGCCGAACCGGGTAAGGAGCGCTTTGGCGATGGGCTTCACGTCGCCCCGCCGGAACGAGCGGAAGAGGTAGAGCTCCAGCGCCTCGTAGTCGTGAAGGGCCGGAAAGCCCGCATTCAGCGCCCGCTCGCGCAGCCGCTCGCGATGGCCAAGGTGATGGGGCTTGGGCGCCGGCGGCGCTGCCGGGGCGGAGAACAACAGCTGTCCGCCCCAGGCTTCCTGAACCTCGCCCGAATCCGCCATGGCCCGCTCCGAGAACGCGGTATCATGTTCCCGATACGTTCCAATGGCAAGGGCCGGGCAAAAGGGGGAGTCGCCGCTAGGGCGCTTCGGCAGTGCGCAGCCACAGGAATGTTGCGCGGGCGAGGATCACGGCGCCGCTGCACACGAAGACGCCGGCGAACCACTTGTTGTCGCCGGCCAAGAGCCAAACGAGGCAGCAAACGATCATGGTGATGGCCAGGATCATCATTTCTCGCGGCCGCGTGGGGATTGGCTTCATGCCGCTAAGATGGGGGCGCGGGAGGCCCCACGCCATGCTTGTCGCGACGTCAGTTCTCAGACCGACAGACCGCGGCCGACCTCAGTCTCCGTTCCGCAGCCGCTCGGCGCGCTTCCGGCGCGACGCCAGGACCTTGCTCCCGACCGCCAGGGCCACGGCCGCCACGTCCGCAGCGATGGCGATCCAGAAGTGGCCCTGGAGCCCTACGGCCGTGCCCGCGAGCACGACGATCAGCGCCAGCCAGATCAGCGGGTTCTTGCGCATGCGGGCCTGGTCACTTCACCTGGACGGTCGCGGACGGGGCCTGCTCGGGCAGGGGCTGGTTGCGCTTCAGCATGGCGCCGATGGCGATCAGGGCCAGGACGGCGGCCGTCACCACGATCGCGCGGATCCCGCGCCTTGAAAGGCGAGGCTCGGGTTGGGGCAGGGGGTCAGTCCCCGCCCTGGATCGGCGGCTTGTCGAAGCCCCCCGGCGACAGGGTGAAGATCTCGACGCCCGTCTCCGTCACCCCCACCGAATGCTCGAACTGGGCCGAGAGCGACTTGTCGCGGGTGACGGCGGTCCAGCCGTCGCTCAGCAGCTTCACCGCGTATTTGCCGAGGTTCACCATCGGCTCGATGGTGAAGAACATGCCGGGCTTCAGCACCGCACCCGACCCTGGCGCGCCGTAGTGCAGCACGTTGGGATTGTCGTGGAACACCTGGCCCAGGCCATGGCCGCAGAAGTCGCGCACCACCGAGCAGCGCTGGGCTTCGACATAGGTCTGGATGGCGTGGCCGATGTCGCCGAAGGTCCGCCCCGGTCTGGCCACGGCGATGCCGCGCATCATGGCCTCGTAGGTCACGTCGACCAGCCGCCTCGCCCGCGGCGAGACCTCGCCGACGCCATACATGCGGCTGGTGTCGCCGTGCCAGCCGTCGACGACCACCGTCACGTCGATGTTGATGATGTCGCCTTCGCGCAGGGACCGGTCGGACGGGATGCCGTGGCAGACCACGTGGTTGGGCGAAATGCAGACGGTCTTGGCGTAGCCCCGGTAGAACAGGCAGGCGGGCAGGGCGCCGTTGTCCAGGATGAACTCGCGCGCCACGCGGTCGATGTCGTCGGTGACCGCGCCGGGCTGCACCAGCGGAATCAAGAGGTCCAGGCACTCGGCCGCCAGCTTGCCGGCGCGGCGCATGCCTTCGAACGCCTCGGCGTCGTGCACCTTGATCTGGGAGGTGCGGGTCGGAAGGTCGACGACGTCGGGCTGGTTCATGCCGGGATCCGTGCTTTGGCCGATACCGCGCCGCGCCAGGGGATGGGCCGGACGAGGCGAACGGCTTCGGAGCTTATGTCGCAACCATAGCAGATGATTTCAACGCCCCGGCTCGCCGCATCGATCAATCCAGCGGCGTAGGCCGCGTCGAGATCGCCGGCGGTGTCGAACAGGTCGCAGTCGGTGCGCTGGATGACGAACAGCATCACCGCGCGCGCGCCGGCCTCCACTTCGCGCGACAGCTCCCTCAGGTGCTTCAGCGAGCGGGCGGCGACGCAGTCGGGGAATTCAGCCAGGCCCCCGCCGCGCGAGAGGTGGCAGTTCTTGATCTCCAGCCAGCAGGGCGGCCGGTCCGGCGAGGTCAGCAGGAAATCGACCCGGCTGTTGGCGCCATACTTCACCTCGCGCCTGATCTCGGCGTAGCCGGTCAGCTCAGGGATGGCGTCGTTGGCCAGGGCTTCGGCGACGATGCGGTTGGGATGCATGGTGTTGATCCCCACCAGCCCACCATCGGCTTCGACCAGCTCCAGGGTGTGCGCCAGCTTGCGGGTGGGCGAGTCAGAGACCGACACCCAGGCCGGCAGGCCCGGCATGTTCAGCCCCAGCATGGCGCCGGGGTTGGGGCAGTGGGCGGTCAGCTCGCGCCCGTCGTCGAGCACGACATCGGCGAAGAAGCGTTTGTAGCGCTGGACCAGCCGCCCGCGCTCGAGGGGGGAGGGGAATTGCATGGCTTCGAATTAGGGCTCGATGTGATCTGAGACCAGCCCATCTTCTCACCGTCATGGCCGGGCTTGG
>CAZTMF010000403.1:0-3637 GCA_964614675.1 uncultured Caulobacteraceae bacterium
TGAAGACCTGGTACATGAAGATCAAGTCCCGGCCGTCCTTCCGGCCGCTCCTCGGCGACCGGCAGCCGGGCCTCGCCCCGGCCGCCCAATATGCCGACCTCGACTTCTGACGATCCACGGACGCTGATCCGCGCCAAGGCCGCCGCCTACGGCTTCGACGCCTGCGGCTTCGCCTCCGTGGACCAGCCCTGGCCGGCCGGCGCCCGGCTCGCCGAATTCGTCGAGGCCGGCCGCCATGGGACCATGGACTGGATAGAGGAGACCCTGTCCCGGCGCAGCCATCCGCGCGGGATGTGGTCTCCCGCCCGCTCGGCGGTGGTGTTCGGCCTGAGCTATGGCCCGGACCGCGATCCGCTCGAGGCGCTCACGCGCAAGGACCGGGCGGCCATCTCGGTCTATGCCCAAGGCGACGACTACCATCAGCTGATCAAGGGGAGGCTGAAGCAGCTGGGCGGCTGGATGTCGTCCAAGCTGAAGTGCCGGGTCAGGGTGTTCGTCGACACCGCGCCCCTGATGGAGAAGCCCCTGGCCGAGGCTGCGGGGTTGGGCTGGCAGGGCAAGCACACCAACCTGGTTTCTCGCGAGCACGGCTCCTGGCTGTTCCTGGGCGCGGTGCTGACCGACCTCGCCCTGACCCCCGACGCCCCGACCGGCGAACACTGCGGCTCCTGCCAGGCCTGCCTGGACATCTGCCCGACAAACGCCTTCCCGGCCCCCTTCCAGCTCGATGCGCGGGCCTGCATCTCCTACCTGACCATCGAGCACGAGGGGCCGATCCCGCACCGCTATCGGGCCGCCCTGGGAAACCGCATCTACGGCTGCGACGACTGCCTGGCCGTCTGCCCGTGGAACAAGTTCGCCGCCGCCGCCCGCGAGCAGGCGCTGCACGCGCGCGAGGAACTGAAGGCCCCCGCCCTCTCCGACCTGGCGGCCCTGGACGAGGCCGGCTTCCGCGCGCTGTTCCGCAAGAGCCCGGTCAAGCGCCTCGGCCGCGACCGCTTCGTGCGCAACGTGCTCTACGCCATCGGCAATTCGGGCGAGGGGGCGCTGGCGGACGCGGCCCGCGTCAGGCTGGACGACGCCTCGCCGCTGGTGCGCGGGGCGGCGGTCTGGGCGCTCTCGCGGCTAATGGATGCGGCGGCGTTCGCGACCCTGGCTAGGGACCGCCAGGATCAGGATCCCGATGTGCAGGATGAGTGGCGCGCCGCAATCCTCTCCCCCGATCGGGAAGGAGTCAGACTCCCTTGAAGCTCTTCCGGATCTCGGCGCGCTTGTCGTGGATCGAGGCGATGACGAAACCCATGGGGATGCCCAGCTCGACCAGCACCGCCTCGGAGAGCTGCAGGCTGGCCTCGATGGTCTCGGGCACGGCGTCGGTGACCCCCAGGGCGTAGAGTCGCTTGGCGTGGCGGGCGTCCCGGGCGCGGGCGACCAGTGCCACGTCAGGCCGAAGCCGCCTGATCGCGGTGGTCACGGTCTCGGCGGCCTCGGGATCGTCGGTGGTCAGCACCACGCCCGGCGCCGACGCCAGGCCCAGGCGCTGCAGCATCTCGGGTCGCGAGGCGTCGCCGTAGTAGACGTCCAGCCCCTGCCGCCGGGCGGCCTCCACCGAGCGGAAGTCGAGGTCGATCGCGACCCAGGCAATGTCGTGGCGGCCCAGCATCTCGCCGACCAGCTTTCCGACGCGGCCGTAGCCGACCACCAGCACCGCCGGCCTGGCTTCCGGTTCCTCGGGCGGGGCGGCCTCGGCGGTCGCCTCGGCGCGGGCCTGGGCGGCGCCCAGCCGGGCGCCGAGCGCGCCCAACGAAGGCGTCGCGAACATGCTGACGGTGGCGGAGACCACCATGGCCTGGGCCAGGGCGGGATCGAGCAGGCTGGAGCTCGCCGCCTGCTGGATGATCACGAAGGCGAACTCCCCGCCCGCGCCGACCAGCAGCCCTACCTCCAGCGCCGCGCCGAACCTCAGCCCGAAGGCGCGGCCGAGACCGCTCCCGAGCAGGGCCTTCAGGGCGATCATGCCGGCGGCCACACCCAGCACCAGGCCCGGCTGATTGATGAGCAGAGTGACGTTCAGGCCCACTCCCACCGAGACGAAGAAGAGCCCGAGCAGAAGGTCGCGGAACGGTCCGATCAATACCTCGATCTGGTGCCGGAACTCGGTCTCGGCGAGCAGGACTCCGGCGATGAAGGCGCCCAGGGCCATGGACAGGCCGAGCAGCTGGGCCGCGAGGCCGGCGCCGATGATCACCAGGAGACTCGCAGCCATGAACAGGTCCTGGCTTCGGGCCCGCGCCGCCGAGCGGAACAGGGGCCGAAGCGCCAGGCGTCCCACCGCGATGATGCCGACGAGGCCCAGGCACGCGGTCAGCACCGCCTCGATCGGCCCGGCGCTTCCGCCGCCGCCGCCCAGCAGCGACAGACCGATCAGCACCGGGGCGACCATCAGGTCCTGGAACAGCAGGATGGCGAACACCGCCCGGCCGGGCGCCGCGTGCAGCCGCCCGCGCTCGGCCATCACCGGGAGCACCAGGGCGGTGGAGGACATGGCCAGGGCCGCGCCGATGGCCAGGGCGCCGTTCAGCCTGACCCCCAGGGCCATGGCCCCCGCCACGAGGAGCGCGCCCGAGACCAGGGTCTGCAGGGCGCCCAGGCCGAACACCATCCGTCGCATCAGCCGGAGGCGCTCCCAGGAGAGCTCGAGCCCGATGCTGAACAGCAGGAACACCACCCCCAGCTCGGCCGCCAGGGCGATCTCGTGGGGCTTGGAGACGGTGATGTAGTCGAGCCAGGGCGCCTGGGGCACGAAGCGGCCGAGGCCCTCGGGACCCAGGGCCACGCCCGCGGCCAGGAAACCCAGGATCGGGCTCAGCTTCAGCCGCTTGACCAGGGGCGCGACGACGCCGGCCGTGGCCAGGAAGGCGATCAGATTGGAATAGTTCCCCTCAGCCCCGGCCGCCATGCCCGCTCCTCGAGGCGGTTACAGTACCGGGTGCGCCGCCGGGGGCAACGCGGGGATCCCCCGGAGAGCGGACGGTATTCGACCAGGCTCAGGGGTCTGGGATTGGCCCGAAACGAAACGAGCCCGCCGCGCGGTGCTCGCGGCGGGCTCGCGTCTCTCGCTCAAAACCGAGCGGGCGTCTCCTCCCCTGAAACGCCGAAACCCGCTCCATTCCAGGCGCTGGATTTCACAATTGAAATTGAATGAGAACTCACGAGTTCTGTCAACGGACAGTGCAGCCCGGCGCCTAAGCTGCGTCGAACTGATGCACCACAGTCACAGGCCGAGCCTTACTTGCAGTTGATCGATCATCGGACACTCGGCGTGGAATACATATTCCGGCCGCGCAGCCGATACCGGACCCACGCCAGCGCCCGCCAGGGATTCGGCGGTGTCGAAGAGGTCGGGCGTCGCCACCAGCACCCCGTTCTGCCGCCGCGAGGCGCCGCGATCGACCGCCGCGCGGGTGGCCGTCTCGGCGGCCGCGTCCTGTTCGCCCGGCCAGGTGAGGATCGCCAGTTGCCGCGCGCGGGCGCGGGCCTCGACGATGCGCAGGAGCCGCCGGGCCAGGGCCAGGCCTCCCGGGGTCCAGGGCGCCTTGAGGCTGGCGGCGAGCTGGGCCTGGCTCTTCAGGATCAG
>CAZTMF010000404.1:0-3625 GCA_964614675.1 uncultured Caulobacteraceae bacterium
ACCGACACCGGCATCGGCGTACCCTCCGACAAGCTGCCGCTGCTGTTCCAGAAGTTCAGCCAGGTCGACAGCTCGACCACCCGCCAGTTCGGCGGCACCGGCCTGGGCCTGGCCATCTGCCGCGAGCTCGCCCAGCTGATGGGCGGCAACGTCTGGGCCGAAAGCATCCAGGGCGTCGGCTCGACCTTCTTCATCAATGCGCCGGTCAGGCGCGTCTCGGCCGCCGCGCCCCTAGCCGAGCCGAGCGCGCCGGCGCCGACGGCCGCCGAGATCGCCTCGCTGAAGATCCTGGCCGCCGAGGACAACGCCACCAATCAGCTGGTGCTGAAGACGGTGATCTCGACCTTTGGGCTGGACGTCGACATCGTTCCGGACGGCCAGAAGGCCATCGAGGCCTGGGAAAAGGGCCAGTACGACCTGATCCTGATGGATATCCAGATGCCGGTGATGGACGGCGTCACCGCCACGCGGGAAATCCGCCAGACCGAGGCGCGCACCGGGCGGCGGCGCACCCCGATCATCGCCCTCTCGGCCAACGCCATGGTGCATCAGGTCAAGGAGTACCTGAACGCCGGCATGGACATGCACGTGGCCAAGCCGATCCAGCTGTCCAAGCTGCACGAGGCCCTGGAGCACGTGCTGAACCACGCCGACGACGAAGACGAGCCGGCGGCGGCGACCAACGCGGTGGCCTAGCCGCTCAGCTCCCCAGGTGCGGGCTCACCAGCCCCAGCGGCACCGCGGTGGAATCCTTGACCCCCCGGACCACGATCCGGCTCTGGCAATTGGCCACCAATCCCGAGGACAAGAGCGTGTCCCTGAGGAAGTTGTCGAAGCCGTGGATGTCACGGGTCACGATGCGCAGGAGATAATCCTCGCCGCCGGTGACCGTGGCGCACTGCACCACCTCCGGCCAGCCCTGCACCAGCGTCTCGAAGCGGTCGAGGTTCTCCTTGGTGGGCAGCGACAGCTTGACGGTGGCGTAGACCTCGAAGCCCAGACCGAGCTGCTCTCGGTCGAGGAGGGTCACCCGCTTCTTGATGATGCCGATGTCCTCGAGCCGCTTGATCCGGCGCCAGCACGGGCTGGACGACAGGCCCACGCGCTCGGCGATCTCGGCGACCGAGAGCCCCGCGTCATGCTGGATCAGGTCCAGGATCTTGGCGTCGACGGCGTCAAGCGGCTCGGGCAAGTTTCATCCCCCTGCGGCTAGGTTTGCGCCGATTCATTGCCGCAAACCATGGCCGCAGGGCGGCCGAATGGCAACAATTTACCCGCGGGGAAAGCGGGGCGGGCGGGCTCAGAGCTGAGGGACGACCCCGACCGGCGCAGTCTCGGCCGCATCGGCCTCGAAGCGGCCCCACTTCACCAGCCGCCAGGCGCGCTCGTGCAGATAGTAGAGGAAGATCTTGGTCACCGCCTCGGCGGTGGCGATCGAGACTGCGTATTTGGCGTTGCCGGTGACCAGCAGGCTCAGCATGAAGGTGTCGAGGCTGCCGATGAACCGCCAGGTCACCGCCTTGACGAAGGAGCGCCAGTGCGCGTCCGCGCCCCAGGGGACCAGCCGCCAGGCCCGTTCGTGGCCGTAGTAGAGCGCGATCTTGGTGACGGTCTCCAGCGAGGCGATGGATCCCGCGCTGAACGCCTGCTTGGTGATCAGCAGACTCCAGAGGAAGGTGTCCAGCGTGCCGATGATCCGCCAGGTGACGCCCTTGGCCACCGCCCTCGCGTGCCCGTCCTTGTCCTTCAGAATAGCTGAAGCCATGACGCCTCTCCGAATGCGCCGAGGCGCCCCCACGCGTCCCCTAATAGCTAAGAAGGTATAGAAAATCTAGTGGCGAGATCGGGTTTAGACTTCGACGCTCTCGTGGTGGGGGCCGGCGTGGTGGGTCTGGCCGTCGCGCATGCCTTGTCCTCCAAGGGCCGGGCCGTCGCCGTGCTCGAGAAGCAGCCGGCCTTCGGCCAGGGGATCTCCTCGCGCAATTCCGAGGTGATCCACGGCGGGCTCTACTATCCGACCGGATCCCTGAAGGCGCGGTTCTGCGTGGAGGGCCGCCGGCGGCTCTATCGGTTCCTGGACGAGCACAAGGTCGCCTATGACCGCTGCGGCAAGCTGGTGGTGGCGCCGGACGAGGCGGACATCCCGCGCATCGAGGCCATCCTGGCGCAGGCCCGGGAGAATGGCGTCGAGAGGATCGAGCCCCTCAGCGCCGCGCAGGCGCGGACGCTGGAGCCTGAGCTGGCGTGTGCGGCCGCTCTGATCTCGCCCGAGAGCGGCGTCTTCGACAGCCACGGCTATATGCTGGCCCTGGCCGGCGAAATCGGCGAGGCCGGCGGCGTCCTGGCTCTGCGCACGCCCTTCCTGGGCGCCGAACCCCTGGCCGGGGGCGGCTGGCGGGTCCGCGCGGGCGGCGAGGAGCCGGCCGAGCTCGCCGCGGGGCAGCTGGTCATCTGCGCAGGGCTCGAGGCCCAGGCCGCGGCGGCGGCCATCGGCGCCTATCCCAAGGCCCTGATCCCTCGCCTGCATTACGGCAAGGGAGTCTATTTCCGCCTGGCCGGGCCGGCTCCCTTCCGCCGGCTCGTCTATCCGCCGCCGATCCAGGGCGCGCTGGGGACGCACTATCGCCGGGACCTGGGCGGCCAGGCCCACTTCGGGCCCGACCTCGCCTTTGTCGAGACCGAGGACTACGCCGTCGATCCGGCTCGCGCCTCCAGGTTCTACGCCGACATCCGCCGCTACTGGCCGGGCCTGAAGGACGGGGCGCTCGAGCCCGACTACGCCGGCATCCGGCCCAAGCTGCACGGCTCCGGCGAACCCCAGCCTGATTTCCGCATCGACGGGCCCGAGGTCCACGGCCTGGCGGACCTCGTCGCCCTGTTCGGGATCGAGAGCCCCGGCCTGACCAGCTCCATGGCCCTTGGCGAGGAGGTCGCCCGGCGGCTCGGCGCCTGAACCGCGCCCCCGCGGCGACACAAAGCGGCCCCGGTTTACGGTAGAGTTCGCTTGAGCGATTCGCCTGACCGGGGAAACCGAATGGACCGCCGCACCCTGATCGCCGGGGCCGCCACCGCAGCCGTCTGGGCCTCCATCGCCCGGGCCCAGAGCGCCTCCGTCGAGTCCCAGGATATCCCTCCCGCCCGCCCGGTGCAGGGCCCCCCGGCCGACGCGCCGCCGCCGGCGCCTGCATACAGCCCCCCGCCGCCCGCCGAGGGCCCCGCGCCACCGGAAGCGCCGCCCGCGCCCGTGGTGCGGCCGTCCTATCCCGCGACGACCGCGGCCGAGACCTACAGCCGCGGCGAGATCGTCAACGGCGTCTCCGATTTCATGGGCGTCTCGGCCGAGTCGGCCGCCGCGGCGGTTGAGCGGATCTTCAAGGACAATGGCCGGCCCACGGCCTACATCGCGGGAGAAGAGGGCTCGGCGGCCTTCTTCGGCGGCGTCCGCTACGGCAAGGGCCTGCTCTATATGAAGGGCCACCAGCCGATGGAGGTCTATTGGCAGGGACCGTCGGTGGGCTTCGACTGGGGCGGCAACGCCTCGCGCTCCTTCACCCTCTGCTACAATTTGCAATACCCGGACATGATCTTCCGCCGCTTCCCCGGCGTGGAGGGCACGGCCTATCTG
>CAZTMF010000405.1:0-3618 GCA_964614675.1 uncultured Caulobacteraceae bacterium
GGGCCCACCTGCAGGCCTTCGTCGACCGCTTCAGCGCCGGCACCCGGGCGCGGCAGGCCCAGTCGCGGATGAAGCGCCTGGCCAGGCTGCCGCCGCCGAGCGCGGTGATGTCGGAGCGCACCGCGCCCTTCATCCTGCCGTCGCCGGCCAAACCCCTCGCCCCGCCCCTGATCCGGCTGGAGGACGCCGACGTCGGCTATGGCGGCGTTCCGGTGCTCAGGAACCTCGACCTGCGCCTGGACCTGGACGACCGGATCGGATTGCTCGGCGTCAATGGCGCGGGCAAGTCCACCTTCGCCAAATTGATCGCGGGCGCGCTCGAGCTGAGCGACGGGCGGATGCAGCGTGACGGGAGGCTGAAGGTCGGCTGGTTCCACCAGCACCAGATCGAAGCGCTGGATCCCAAGGACACACCCCTGACCATCATCCGGCGGGCCCTGCCGGAAGCCAGCGAGGCCCAGCGCCGGGCGCGCATCGCCGCCTTCGGCTTCGGGTTCGAGAAGGCCGAGACCAAGGTCGAGAGTCTGTCGGGCGGAGAGCGCGCGCGGCTGCTGCTCAACATGGTCGGCATGGAGGCGCCGCACCTCTTGATCCTCGACGAGCCGACCAACCACCTCGACATCGACAGCCGGCGGGCCCTGCTCGACGCCCTGAACGACTACCGTGGCGCGGTGATCCTGATCACCCACGACCGTTCGCTGATGGAGATGGCCGCCGACCGGCTGTGGCTCACGGCCGATGGGTCCATCCACCCGTTCGATGGCGACATGGACGACTACGCCAAGTTCGTGCTGGACCGGGCCCGAGCCGCCGCCCGCACGTCCGAACCGGATCCGCCGCACGCTCCGCCGCCGACTACGGTCTTCGTCCGCGGCGGCAAGACGCCATCGGGCCCCGCCCGCCGTCGCGCGGAAGCGGCCGAGGCCACGCTCCTGCGCGCCGCCAGGGCGCTGGAGGAGATCGATGCCGCCCTGCTGGATCCCAGGGTCTTCGAGGACCCGGGGAAGTCGGCCGACCTGTCGCGAAAGCGCGATGCGGCCCAGACTGTCATGGCGGACGCGGAACGCGCATGGCTCGAGGCAGCGGAAGCGCTGGAAGCGATCCAGGCCGCGAACGGATAGGACTTAACGGGATTTCGAACGGTTTAGGTCCTGGCGTCGAACAGCCGGGATGGAGATTCTCCATCGGTCGGCGAGCTCTTGCTCATCTCGTCTCGAGCTCCCTGGCCGATCAGGCCTGCTTTTCCCAGCGGCCCTCGACGCTCTGGCGCCAATAGGAGATCGGCAGTTCCCTGCCCTTCAGCTCGCTCCAGCGCCGCCGCGCCGCGGTGACTGCGGACTCGTCGCGGCCATCGAAGAGGACAAGGCAACGCTCGAAGCCCTCGAGCCCGCCCGGATCGGCGTCGTCGAGCAAGAAGACCGCCTGGGCCGCGTTGGCGTTCTCCTCACCCGTGGTCAGCAGCACCGGCTGACGCTCGGCGAAGGGCTCCTCGGCCGTGCCGTGCGGCAGGAAGACGTCGTCGCGGAAGCTCCAGAGCCAGCCGTCCAGATGCTCGACGCGGGCCGGATCGGGCGTGCGCACCAGGGCCCGCCAGCCGCGCGACAGGGTCTTCTGCAACAGTTCGGGCAGGGCCTGGTCGAGCCTGGTGCGCTCGAGATGGTAGAACCAGACCTCGCAGCCGCCGCTCATTGTCAGTCCTTGTCCTCGTAGTGCTCGGCCACCAGCCGGTTCAAAAGGCGCACGCCGAAGCCCGAGGCCCCTTCGGGGATGGTCGGCGAGCCCGGCGCAGGCTTCCAGGCCGTGGGCGCGATGTCGAGGTGCGCCCAGGAGGCCGACGTCACGAACCTCTGGATGAAGAGCGCCGCCGTCACCGAGCCGGCGCCGCGGCTGCCGGTGATGTTCTTCATATCGGCCGCCAGGCTGTCGAGCTTCTTGTCGTAAGGCTTGTGCAGGGGCATGCGCCAGATCAGCTCGTCCTCGGAACCGGAGGCCCCCGCGAGGTTCGCCGCCAGGGCCTCGTCGTTGCTGTAGTAGCCGCCGATGTCGTCGCCGAGGGCGATGATGATGGCGCCCGTCAGGGTCGCCAGGTCGATGATCGTGCGGGGCTTGAAGCGTTCCTGGCAGTACCAGATGGCGTCGGCCAGGACGAGGCGGCCCTCCGCGTCGGTGTTGATCACCTCGATGGTCTGGCCGGACATGGAAGTCAGGATGTCGCCCGGGCGGATGGCGTTCCCGTCCGGCATGTTCTCGACCAGGCCCAGGATCCCGACCGCATTGACCTTGGCCTTTCGGCCGGCGAGCACGTGCATCACCCCCGCCACCGCCGCGGCGCCGCCCATGTCGGTCTTCATCTCCTCCATGCCCTGGGCCGGCTTGATGGAGATGCCGCCGGTGTCGAAGCAGACGCCCTTGCCCACAAAGGCGATCGGAGGCGCTTCGGGGTCGGCCGCGCCGCGCCAAGTGAGCACCGCAAGCTGGCTCTCGCGGATGCTGCCTTGGCCGACGCCGAGCAGCGCACCCATGCCGAGCTCGGTCATTTCGGACTCGCCCAGCACCTCGACCGTCAGGCCGAGCTCCTCGAGCTGCTTCACGCGCCGTGCGAATTCCGCCGGGTAGAGCACGTTGGCGGGCTCGGAAACCAGGTCGCGGGCGAAGACGACGCCGTCACCGAGCGCCGACAGGGGTCCGAACGCCGCTGTCGCGGCCGCCGGGTCGGCGCAAGAGACGCGGACCTTGGTCACCGAGGGCTTCTTCTCGGGCTTCTCCTTGGTGCGATAGCGGTCGAAACGGTAGGCGGCGAGGCGCGCGCCGAAGGCCGCGCGGGCGGCCTGGGCGTCGGAGAGGTCGCCGAGCCGGAGTTCGAGGACCGAGACGCCCGAGCCCTTGACCGCGTGGTAGGCGTTGGCCGCGAAGCGCTCGAGGGCGAGGTCGTCCAGCGTCTCCCGGTCGCCGGCCCCCACCAGCACCACGCGTGAGGCGTGCAGGCCGGCGGGGGCCACGATGTCCAGCGTCTGGTCCTTGTCTCCGTTGAACCGGCCCGAAGCCATCGCCCGTGAGATCGCCCCGCCCATGGCGCCGTCCAGGGCTTCACCGGTGGCGGTGAGCGTTTCGCCCTCGAACACTGGGACGGCGATGGCCGAGAGGGCTTCCCCCTCGACCGATCCCTGGGCGACAAACTCGATCTCCATGTAAGCTCCTTCGGCGATAATGGGCGTGCGGGGGTCCGCCGGTTGTAGGCCCATGCGGCGTGTGTGTAGAAGATGGCGCGGCCGGTCGGGGGCTGCAACGGCGACCCAGCGGCCCCATGATCCTCATCGAGCGCTATCTGCTCCGACAGCTCCTGATCCCGACACTTCTAGCCGTGGTCGCCCTGACCGCCGTGGCGTTTCTGAGCCAGAGCCTGAGCGCTTTGAGCCTGATCGTCGACCAGCGCCAAAGCCTGGTCTTCTTCATCAAGGTGACCCTGCTGGCCCTGCCCGAGCTGGTCAGCCTGATCCTGCCCGTGGCGGTGTTCGTGGCCGCCGCCATCGCCCTGAACCGGCTGCACACCGAGCACGAGATCGTGGTCTGCTTCGCCGGCGGCATGAGCCGGTGGGATGTGATCTCGCCGGCCATGCG
>CAZTMF010000406.1:0-3614 GCA_964614675.1 uncultured Caulobacteraceae bacterium
TGTGGGCGATCTGGACCAGATTGTCGATTTTGCTGTTCTCGCCGATGACCGTGTCGTCCCACGCGCCGCGGTCCACACAGGCGCAGGCGCCGATGGTGACGCCGTCCTGGATGATCACCCGGCCCAGCTGTGGGAGGTCGAGCGCGCCCGTACGTCCGGCCGCGACCCCAAACCCTGCTTCGCCGATCACCGCGCCGGCCATGACGCGCACCCGGTCGCCGATCAGGGCGAAGCCGATGGTGACGTTGGCCGCGATGAAGCAATCGCGGCCGATGGCGACGCCCGGACCGATCACGCTGTTGGGACCGATCTCGCTGCCACGGCCGATCTGGGCCCCCGCGCCCACCACGACGCCGTGGTGGAGCACCACGCCCTCCTCGATCTCCGCGCTCGGATCGATGCGGGCCGCCGCCGGATCCAACCGGCGTCCCCGATGCAGCCGCTGGGCGGCGTGCGCATAGGCCGCCTGAGGCTCGTCGCTGATCAGCGCGAGGCAACTTGCGGGCAGGTCCTTGGCGTTGGCGGCCGGGATGAAACAGGCGCCGGCCTGGGTGCCGGCGAGATCCGTGACGTAGCGGCGGTCGGCGAAGAAGCTGACCGCGCCCACGTCGGCCCTGACGAGCGGCGCCACGCGGACGATCGGGCGGGCCGCGCCGGTCTCGTCGGCCAGGCGCGCACCTGCTGCGGCGGCGAGCTCGCCGGCCGTCACAGGTCCAAGATCTTGGTAGAAGCGTGGATCAGGCATGGGTTGGGACGGCGATCATCCAGACCCCGCCGCGGGCGGCGGACGCGCCGCCTCGCGAGGCGAAACGGGGCCCGGCGAACCGGGCCCCGCTCGGGATCGGCGTCAGCGCTGGGCGCCGGCCGGAACCGCCGCCCCGGTGTCCAGGTGTTCGCGCTCGAAGGGGAACTGGGTGATCTTGGCGTCCAGCTGACGCACCACGTCGGGCGTCAGATCCATGGACTGGTTGGCGGCGAGGACGGACTGGCCATCGATCACCAGGCCGCAGTTGCGGGTCTTGATGACCACCAGGACCAGCGGATTGTATTCGCTGACGATCCGCGACAGGGCCTTCTGCTGGGTGGCCTCGAGCTCGCGCTGGCGCAGCTGGGCCTTGGCCTGCAGGGCCTGGGCTCGGTCCGAGAGCGCCTTCTCGCGCTGCTGCTGCACGTCGGCGGTCAGCGTGGCGCGCTGGGCGCCGTAAGCCTTGATGTCGGTCTGCAGGGCGGTGTCCTCGCTCTGCAGCTCGGCCTGAACCTGGGCCTGGATCTGCTGCAGGCGGCTGACAACGTACTTGCCGACCGCCGAGGTGCCGATGGTGGCCTGATTGGAGAAGATGCAGACGTTGGGAATGGCCGGCCCGGTCTGGGCTGCGACGGCCGAAGCGGTCGGCGCGGCTGCGGCGGGCGCTGCGGCGGCGGGACGACGGGCCTGGGCGTCGGCGACGCCGGCCGTTGCGGTGAGGGCCGCGATGGCGGCGGCCGAGGCAATGAGATTAATCTTATGCATGAGTAACAACCTCGTTGTGCTGATGTGACAGCGCCTTATGCGCTCTATTGGAAGTTGGTCGCTGTCGAGAAGTAGAAGGTTTCTGGCACATCGTATGGGGCCTTCTTCAGGACCTTGCTGAAGTCGAACTTCAGCGGGCCCATCGGAGACTTCCAGAAGACGCTGATGCCGACCGACGCGCGGAAGGCCATGTTGTCCCTGATGTACGGGTTGACGGTGCCGTTGGGATTGCGCTTGGCGCTGGCGTCGACGATGCCGGCGGTGCCGAAGTCGGTGAACAGCGCGGTCTTAATGCCATACTGGGCCGGAATAAAGTTCGGCAACTGCAGCTCGACCGTACCGATCGCGTAGGCCTTGGCGCCCAGCGCGTCCCCATAGCACGTGCCGGTCGTGGTGTTTGTGGTCGTGCTGGTGGTGCCGCAACCCTGGGCCTGCAGCGTGGTGTCGCGCGGGCCGAGGCCGGCGATCTGGAAGCCGCGGAAGCTGTCGCCGCCCTGGAAGAAGCGGTCGTTGATCCTCACCGAGTCGCCGCCCCATCCGGTGATGTAGCCGGCCACGCCCTTGATGCTCAGGATCCACTGCGGCGTGAAGCCGTAGAACCAGGACGCGTCGCCCACGGTCTTGATGTACTTGACGCCGCCCAGACCGGCGAAGTCCTGGCTCAGCTCGGCGAAGTAGCCCCGCGTCGGGATGATCGGATCGTTCCGGCGATCCAACCGCACGGTGTAGCCAACCGACGAAGTGAAGGTCCGACCGACTTCGTCGCAGAGGGTCTGCGAATAGCCCGACGCGCACGAGCCGGTCGCCGGATCGAGCACATAACTCGGCAAAGAGACCTTGTCGGTGTGGATCGAATAGCGGGGGAAGATCGAGGCGTACTGGTTGAGCGGGAAGCCGGTCCTGAGGTTGATGCCGGTGGACGAGCTCGTGAAGGCCGCGGTGGTCGAGTAGTTGTAGTTGTAGGTGTAGAGGTCGAAGCCTGCCGCCATGTTGCGGCCCATGAAGCGCGGCTCGGTGAACGACAGGCTGACTCGCTTCTGCAGGTATCCCATGGACACCTCGAAATCGACGCGCTGGCCACGGCCGCGGAAGTTGGATTCCGAGATGCCGATGTCGCCGACCAGCTTCTCCAGGGAGCTATAGCCGACCGAGAAGGTGAGCTGGCCGGTCGGCTGCTCGGTGACCTTGACGCGCAGGACCGTCTTGTCCGGAGCCGTCCCGGGCAGTTGCTCGATATCGACGTCCTTGAAGTAGCCGAGCGCCTTGATCTGCTGCTTGGAGCGGTCGACCAGCACACGGTTGTAGGCGTCGCCCTCGGCCACCCGCAGCTCGCGGCGGATGACGTAGTCGAGGGTCCGGGTGTTGCCCACGATGTCGATCCGCTCGACGTAGACGCGCGGGCCTTCCTTGATGTCGAAGTCGACATCGACGGTGCGGGTCTCGGGATGGGCGACGTAATGCGGACGGACGTCCACGAAGGCGAAGCCGTTGGCGCCGGCCGCGTAGGTCAGGGCGTCGGTGGCCTTCTCGATGCGGTCGTCTTCGTAGAGCTGGCCCTGGCGGATCGGCAGCAACGCCTGCAGCAGCTCGCCGTTCAGCCGCTTCAGCTCGGTCGACACCTTGAGCTTGCCGAAGTGGTACTTCGGGCCCTCGTCCACCACGAAGGTGACCACGAAGCCGTTCTTGTCCGGCGCCAGCTCGGCCACCGCCGAGACGATGCGGAAATCGTAGAAGCCGTGGTTGCGGTAGAACTTTCGCAGCTGCTCACGGTCGTACTCGATCCGGTCAGGGTCGTAGTTGTCGTTCGACTGGAAGAACTTGTACCAGTGGGACTCGCGGGTCACGACCACGTCGCGCAGGGCGTTGTCGCCGAACTCCTTGTTCCCAACGAAATTGATGTGCTCGATGCCGCTCTTCGGGCCCTCGTTGATCTCGAAGATGAGGTCCACGCGCTTTTGCGGCAGCTGGACGATCTTGGGCGTCACCGTCGCCGAGATGCGGCCCGACCGGCGATAGAGCTCGATGATCTTCTGGGCGTCCTGCTCGACCTTGGAGCGGGTGAAGATGCCGCGCGGGCGCACGGTCACCTCGTCGCGCAACTTGT
>CAZTMF010000407.1:0-3613 GCA_964614675.1 uncultured Caulobacteraceae bacterium
TTGCGCAGCCGCTCGAGAGTCGGCGAGCGCCAGAGCAGCCAGCGGTTCACCTGGGGGGCCTGGTCGGGGGGGCCGTCGTACATCTCGGCCACAGGATCGGCGTCGATCGCCCGCTCCACGGCCTCCACGCTCTTGCGATAGGCGATGGCGCTGTCCAGGGCGATCAGTCCCCAGAACACCACCCATGCAATGCTCGCCTGCTCCACCTGAGCCCGCTTCATCCAACGCCTCCGACCAATTCCGCCCTCAAGATAGCGCTTCAATCAGCGATACCCAATGCGCCCTCTGTGCGATCAGATTGAATCATCAAGGTGACAGAGGTCCGTTTTCCCTCTTACCTTGCAGCAGGTTGATTCACCGTGCGCCATGGGGGTCGCGCGGTTGGCGGTATTTCTTGGAGAAAAACCATGGCCGACAAAAAGCCGAACGCCCTGCAACAGCCGCTGCAGCCCTCTCCCGAACTGGCCGCCGTGGTCGGCTCGGGCAAGTTGGCCCGCGGCGAGGTGGTCTCGAAGATCTGGGAGTACATCAAGAAGAACAATCTTCAGAACCCGGCCAACAAGCGTGAGATCCTGGCCGACGCCAAGCTGAAGCCAGTCTTCGACGGCAAGGACAAGGTGTCGATGTTCGAGATGAACAAGCACCTCGCCAAGCACCTGAAGTAGCCACTACTCCGACGTTCCGGAGAAGATCGACCGGGCGCGGCCATGCCGTCGCCCGGTTCGTCTTTTTCTGGGCCTGCTACTTGCTCGCCAGGAGCGCCTGCGCCTCCTGGGTCAGCCGCTTCCTGATGCCGCCGCCGATCACGGCCAGGAAGGCCGGGACCTGCACCTCGACCCTCACGGTCTGGTCCAGCACGTCCAGGGCGCCGGTGATCACCTGCCCCATGGCGTGGGCGATGAACCGCATCCGATAATCCGACCAGCTGCTCTCCATCTTGGCGAGGCCCGAGCTGCGGAACTCCCTGTCGATGTGTTCGAAGCCGCCGGCGAGACGGCGCTTGGCCTCGTCCCGGCTGAGGGAATGAGGCACTTCGATGATCATCGGCTTGCTCATGGGCGGAATAATGCCCGAACCGCCAAGGCTTTCCACCTCGCGGCCGGCGAGGGCGCCGAGGTCCCTTCTATCGATCAAAAGCGAAGCGCATGCCGCGGTTCAGGGCGGCCGGCAGGACGCTGGTGTGGTCCTCGCCATCGAAGGCCACGAAGCGCGCCTCATAACCCGGGCCAGCGTCCCGCGTGACGCCCCCGCCTACGCCATCCGCACCGCGCGCAGCACCGCCTCGCCGTAGCGCTCGAGCTTCGAGGCGCCGACCCCGCCGATCACGGCCAGAGCTTCGAGGCTGGAGGGCCGGGCCGCGGCGATCTCCTGCAAGGTCTTGTCATGGAAGATCACGTAGGGCGGCAGCCCCTGGCGGGAGGCTTCCTCGCGTCGCCAGGCGCGCAGCGCTTCGAAAAGGAACTGACCATCGGGCGTCAGCTGGACATGGACGGCCGCCGCTCGGGCCTTGCGCGTGCGGCCCGAGCGGGTCGGCGCGAGCTCGCGCACCTGGACCTTGCTCTCCCCCCGATAGACGCCCCGCACCGCCTCGGCGTCGCCCAGCAGGATCAGCGGTCGGCCGTCGTTGGGGTCCTCGCGCAGCAGGCCCTCGAACAAGAGCTGGTCCAGGATGTTGCGCCAGTGCGCCGCCGGCAGCTCCCCGCCGATGCCCCAGGTGGAGAGCCCCTGCTCGTGCGGGGCCGCATCCTTGGTCTTGCCCAGGAGATGGTCGACAATGCGCCCGCGGCCATAGCGGCCGCTGCCCAACCTGTGCACCGCCGCCAGGGCCTTCTGGGCCTGCTGGGTGGCGTCGGTCGCCTGGGGCGGGGTGAGGCAGACGTCGCACTGGCCGCAGGGCTCGACGGACTCCTCGCCGAAGTAGCGCCGCACCGCCGCCGCGCGGCAGCCCAGGCCGTCGAGCATGGCGTAGAGCTGGCGCGCCTTGCGCACCTGCACCTGCTTCACCTCGGGCGCCATCTCGCGGCTGTCGATACGGCGCAACGCCCAGGCCATGTCGGACGCGCCGTAGAGGGTGATCGCCTCTGCCGGCTCGCCGTCGCGGCCCGCGCGCCCCACCTCCTGCCAATAGGCCTCGATCGAGGCGGGCGGGTCGGCGTGGATGACAAAGCGGACATCAGGCTTGTCGACCCCCATGCCGAAGGCGATGGTCGCGACCATCACCACCCCGTCCTCGTTCAGGAACCGGCTCAGCCGCTCGTCGCGCAGGCGCTTGTCGAGGCCCGCGTGATAGGCCAGGGCGTTGACGCCAGACGCCTTCAGCCGCTCGGCCAGTCGATCGGTCCCTTCGCGCGAGCCGGAATAGACCACGCCCGACCGGCCCGGCCGCTCCAGCACCAGGGCCTCCACCCTGCCATGGGCCTGGCCGGACTTGCGCTCGGCGGAAAGCTGAAGCTCAGGCCGCGCGAAACTGTCCACGAACTGGTGCGCATCACCGAGACGCAGCTCGGCGCGAATGTCGTCGCGGGTGCGCGCGTCGGCCGTGGCGGTGACCGCCAGGCGCGGCGCGTCCGGGAACACCTCCGCCAGGCGGCCCAGCATCCGGTACTCAGGCCGGAAGTCATGACCCCACTGGGAGACGCAGTGGGCCTCGTCGATGGCCAGAAGCGCGATGGGGACACGCGAGAGGCGGTTCAGCATCCAGGGCTGCATCAGCCCCTCGGGCGAGACATAGAGCAGGTCGAGCTTGCCCTCGTCGATGGTCCGCCAGACGGCCTCGCGCTTCTCGGGGTCGGTGTTGGAATCCAGCCGCGCGGCCGAGACTCCCGACTGCTCCAGCCCGGCCACCTGGTCGGCCATGAGCGCGATCAGGGGCGAGACGACGAGGCCCAGGCCCGGCCGGACGATCGAGGGGATCTGATAGCAGAGGCTCTTGCCGCCGCCGGTCGGCAGCACCGCCATGGCGCTCCGCCCCGCCAGGACCTCGGCGATGATCTCGCCCTGGAAGCCGCGGAAATCCGCGTGCCCGAACACGTCGCGCAGCACCTCGCGGGCGCGGTCCAGAGAGGAATCGAAGGCCATGGCGATGTTATGCCCTGGCTTGGCCTGGCAAGGCAGTGCTGCATCGGGCTTTTGCTTGTCAGACCGCACTGGACAGCCTTAGCTGGCGGCCGCCTTCGCTAAGGGGTCCTGATGAAAGCGTCGCTCTTCGTCCCGTGCACCTACCGTGGGCCGGCCGAGGCTCCCGGCTGGCCGTCGCCGGCGCAGGCTTATTCGCCAGCGGCTGCGGGCGAGACCTTCCGGGCCGCGATCGACCAGTGCCGCCTGGCCGACGAGGTGGGCTTCGACTGGGTGACGGTGGCCGAGCACCACTTCTCGCCCTTCTGCATCACGCCCAATCCCATGGTGCTTGCCGGGGCCCTGACCCAGGCGGTCAAGCGGGCGAAGATCGCTCTGCTGGGCGCCGACATCCCGATCCTGAACCCGATCCGGGTGGCCGAGGAGTTCGCCATGCTCGACGCCATGTCGGGCGGACGGGTGGTGGCCGGCATGCTGCGTGGAACGCCCAACGAGTACATCACCTACAACATCAACCCGGCCGAATCCCGCGGGCGCT
>CAZTMF010000408.1:0-3588 GCA_964614675.1 uncultured Caulobacteraceae bacterium
GAGATCCTCGACAAGATCGAGCAGACCCTGCGCACCGAGTTCATGTCGAACCTGGCCCGCACCTCCAAGCGCGACAGCCACGAGATGATGGCCGACATCTTCAACAACTTCGACCGCCAGACCGAGTCCCGGTTCATGGCGGCCCTGGAGGAGCGCAACCGCGAGGCCGCCGAGCGGGTGCGGGCGCTGATGTTCGTGTTCGAGGACCTGGCCAAGCTGGATCCGGGCGGCGTGCAGACCCTGCTGCGCGCGGTGGAGAAGGACAAGCTGGGCCTGGCCATGAAGGGCGCCTCCGACACCCTGCGCGAGATGTTCTTCTCCAACATGTCCGAGCGCGCCGCCAAGATCATGCGCGAGGACATGGAATCCATGGGCCCGGTCCGTCTGAAGGACGTCGACCTGGCCCAGATGGCCATGGTGCAGGTGGCCAAGGACCTGGCCGCCAAGGGCGAGATCATGCTCGCCGGCCAGGGCGGCGACGACGAGCTGATCTATTGAGGACGCTCCGATGAACCCTGTGCGCAAATTCGACTTCGACACGGTCTTCGACGGAGAGGGCGAGGTGCTGTCCAGCCCCGCGCCGCGCAAGGCCTTCTACACCCCCGCCGAGGTCGAGCAGGTCCGCCAGGAGGCTTTCGCCGAAGGCCAGAAGGCGGCGCTGCAGCAGGCCGAGATCGATCAGGCCCAATGCCTCGAGGGCATCCGCTTCGCCATCGAGCGGGCCTTGCCCCTGCTGGCGCAGGCGGCCCACGAACACCGCGCCGGCGCCGCCGAGCTCGCCCTGGCGGCCGCGCGCAAGATCGCCGACAGCGCGCTCGAGCTGTTCCCCGAGGCCCCGGTCAAGGCGGCCCTGGAAGCCCTGAGCAGCGAGGTGCAGGGCCATCCGCGTCTCCTGGTCCGCACGCCAGAGCGCATCGTGGAACGCATCCAGGCGGTGCTCGACAAGACCGCCGAACAGGTGGGCTTCCCCGGCCAGGTCACCGCCCTGGCCGATCCAAACCTGGAGGGCGCCGCCTTCGTGTTCGAATGGGGCGAGGGCCGCGCCGCCTTCGACCCGGAAGAGGCCGCGGCCCGCGTCGCCGCCGCCCTGCACGCCGCCCTGGCCTCCGAAGGCCTGCACGCCGAACCCCTGATCCCACCCCAAGGCATCGAAGGCATCGAAAATGTCTGACGAATCCGCCGCCGGTCCATCCGAGACCCCGCTGGAGCTCGGCGAGCTCGGCCCGGGCCAGGGCATGGCCGAAATCCCCGCGATGGAGGGCGACGACAAGACCGCCGTCGACCTGGCGCCCGTCTTCGACGTGCCGGTCAACATCTCGGCCGTGCTTGGACGCGCGAGCCTCTCGGTGGCGCAGCTGCTGAAGCTCGGGCCCGGCACGGTGCTGGAGCTCGACCGCAAGGTCGGCGAGGCCATCGACATCTACGTCAACAACCGCCTGGTCGCCCGGGGAGAGGTCGTCGTCGTCGACGAACGCCTGGGCGTGACCATGACGGAAATCATCAAGGACGGCGACACGGGCCTCTAGGCCCGCGTTCGCAGGAGAAACGACATGCGGCTTCTCGTCGTCGGACGCCTCTCAGGCCTCATCACCCAGGCGGTGAAGATGGCCATGAACACCGGGGCCAAGGTGGCCCACGTGGAGACATGCGAAAAGGCCACCCAGGCGCTGCGCGCCGGCCAGGGCGCGGACCTCCTGATGGTCGACTACGAGTTCGACATCGCCGCCCTGATCGCCGCCAACGAGGCCGAGCGGATCCGGGTGCCGGTGGTCGCCTGCGGCGTTGGCTCCGATCCGGAGCTCGCCGCCCGCGCCATCCGTGCCGGCGCCAAGGAGTTCATCCCCCTGCCCCCCGAGGCCGATCTGATCGCCGCGGTGCTGGCGGCGGTGTCGGACGACGACCGGCCGCTGATCACCTCCGATCCCTCGATGCAGACCGTGATGGCCCTGGCCGACCAGATCGCCGCCTCCGACGCCTCGATCCTGATCACCGGCGAAAGCGGCGTCGGCAAGGAGGTGATGGCCCGCTACGTCCACAAGCGCTCGCGCCGGGCCGACCGGCCGTTCATCAGCGTGAACTGCGCGGCGATCCCCGAGAACCTGCTGGAATCGGAGCTGTTCGGCCACGAGAAGGGCGCCTTCACCGGCGCGGTGGCCCGCCGCATCGGCAAGTTCGAGGAGGCCGACGGCGGCACCCTGCTGCTGGACGAGATCTCCGAGATGGACGGCCGGCTGCAGGCCAAGCTGCTGCGCGCCATCCAGGAGCGGGAAATCGACCGGGTCGGCGGCCAGCGGCCGGTGAAGGTCAACATCCGCATCCTGGCGACCTCCAACCGCGACCTGGCCCAATGGGTGCGCGAAGGTCGCTTCCGCGAGGACCTGCTCTACCGCCTCAACGTCGTGAACCTGCGGCTGCCCCCCTTGCGGGAACGACCGGCCGACGTGGTCGCCCTGGCCGAGCACTTCGCCAAGAAATACGCCAAGGCCAACGGCGTGCCCGAGCGTGCGATCTCGGCCGAAGCCAAGCGCCGCCTCGCCCTGCATCGCTGGCCGGGCAACGTCCGCGAGCTGGAGAACGCCATCCACCGGGCCGTGCTGCTGTCGGTCGGCCCAGAGATCAACGAAGCCGGTATCCGCCTGCCCGACGGCAAGCCCCTGTCCTCGGCGGACGCCGGCGCCCAGACCGCCAGCCGCGCGGCCGAGGCCGCGGACGCGGCCACCCGCTCCCTGGTCGGCCAGACCGTCGCGGAGGTCGAGCAGCAGCTGATCCTCGACACCCTCTCCCACTGCCTGGGCAACCGCACCCACGCGGCCAATATCCTCGGCATCTCGATCCGAACCCTGCGCAACAAGCTGAAGGAATATTCCGAGGCCGGCGTCGCGGTGCCCGCGCCCCAGGGCGTCCACGCGGCGTGAGGCGGCAGGTGGGTGCGGGGCTAGTTCATGGTTGACGTGACCGCGGCCATCGGGGGCTCGAAGGCTCCGACCGCGAAAGATGTCTGGGGCTGGGTGGCGCGCGGCGAGGTGGGCCTCGCCGTCGGCGTGATCGGGGTCATCGTGCTCCTGATCCTGCCGGTGCCGGCCTTCGGCCTGGACATGCTGCTGGCGACCTCGATCACCAGCGCCATCCTGATCCTGATGACCGCGCTCTTGATCAAGAAGCCGCTGGAGTTCACCGCCTTCCCCACGGTTCTCCTGGTCGCGACCCTGTTCCGCCTGGGCCTGAACATCGCCTCGGTGCGGCTGATCCTGGGCCATGGCCACGAGGGCACCGAGGCCGCCGGCGCCATCATCCAGGCCTTCGGCAAGCTGATGATGCAGGGCAACTTCGTCATCGGCGTGATCGTGTTCGCCATCCTGGTGATCGTGAATTTCGTGGTGATCACCAAGGGCTCCGGACGCATCGCCGAGGTGGCCGCCCGCTTCACCCTGGACTCCATGCCCGGCAAGCAGATGGCCATCGACGCCGACCTCTCGGCGGGGCTGGTCAACGAGGAAGACGCCCGTCGCCGGCGCAAGGAGCTGGAGCAGGAGTCGACCTTCTTCGGCGCCATGGACGGCGCCTCCAAGTTCGTGCGCGGCGACGCCG
>CAZTMF010000409.1:0-3585 GCA_964614675.1 uncultured Caulobacteraceae bacterium
GCGCTACCGCCCCAGCCAGTTCGGCACGGTCACAGGCTCGCCGCCCGGCCTCAGATCCTCGGCGGGCCGGGGCGCGCCGGGCTGTAGCGACAGCGGGATCACCCCCGCCCAGGCCGGCTGGCGCAGGTCGCCCTTGGCGTCCACCGGGCCATGCGTCCGGGCCTTGGCGGAGACCTCGGTCAGCTCCAGCCTGAGCACCATGGTCGCGGCCAGCTCCGCCCGGTTCGGTCCACGGATGTGGGGCCAGCGGCCGGGATAGAGCCGGTCGAACATCTCCCGATAGGCCGCCATCTGGCTCACCACGTCCTCGATGACCTCGGCGCGGCCGAAGACCATCACCGAGCGGTAGTTGGCCGAATGGTGGAAGGCGCTCCTCGCCAGCACCAGGCCGTCGAGCAGGGTGACGGTGAAACAGACCTCCCGCCCCGCCATGGCTCTGAGCGCCCCGCTCTGGCGGGAGCCGTGCCAGTAGACGGCGTCGCCCGTGCGCCAGAAGACGGTCGGCAGCACGCGCGGCTCGCCGTCCATCGCATAGCCGATCTGGCATATCGCGGCGGCGTCGAGGATGGCGTCGATGACGGCCCGCTCGTAGGTCCCGCGCTGGGGCACGCGGTGAAGGGTGGTCCGTTCGGTGGGGTCTAGGGTGGGGGCCTGGATGGACATGGCGTCCGGCTAAGGCCAAAGTGGTCCTGATTGAATGGCCACTTTCCACCAGATGGCCAGACCAATCCGGAGCGCACCATGGACGGCGGCTGGTCCGAGCTTCATCCCTGGCGGATCGACCGGCGTGGGGCCGAGCCCCTGTTCCGCCAGATCTACGCCGAGGTCAGGGGCGCCATCGCCGCCCGCACCCTGCGGCCGGGTGAGCGGCTGCCCTCGACCCGGGAGCTGGCCGCCCGGCTCGGGGTCTCGCGCGCCTCGGCCGTCGCGGCCTACGAGCAGCTGGCCGCGGAGGGCTGGATCGACGGCCGCGTCGGGTCGGGGGCCTACGTCAGCGTCGATCTTCCCGAGCCCTTCCCACAGGCCGAGCCCGCGGCGGCCGCGCCGGCGCGCTACGCCATCGATCCCGAGAACCTGTTCGCGCCCCCCAAGGCAGGGCCCGACCTCGGCGAGCCGCCCTTCACCATGGGCCTCGCCCTGATGGACGCCCGCAGCCAGGACGTCTGGCGGCGGCTGACGCACCGCTCGGTGCGGCGCCTCTCGCCCGCCCACTTCGGCTATTCGGATCCCAGGGGCATGCCCGAGCTCAGGAGCGGGCTCGCCGACTATCTGAGGGGCGCGCGGGGCCTGAGGTGCGAGGCCGGCCAGGTGATCGTCACCGCCGGAACCCAGCATGCGATCGACTTCGCGATCCGGCTTCTCTTGAAGCCCGGCGACGAGGTCTGGGTCGAGGACCCGAGCTACGCCCTGACCTTCAAGGCCCTGGCCGCGGCCGGGCTCAAGACCGTCCCGGTTCCGGTGGACGAGCAGGGGCTGATCGTGGCCGAAGGCCTCCGCCGCGCCCCCCGGGCCCGGGCGGTGGTGGTCACCCCCTCGCACCAGTATCCGACCGGCGCGGTGCTCTCCATGGCCCGGCGGATCGAGCTGCTTTCCTGGGCGCGCGAGGCCGGCGCCTGGATCCTCGAGGACGACTATGATTCAGAGTTGCGCTTCCGCGGCCGGCCCCTGGCGGCCCTGCAGGGGCTCGATGAGGCGGGGCGGGTGATCTACGTCGGCACCCTCAACAAGTCGCTCTTCCCGGGCCTCAGGATCGGCTACCTGGTCGCGCCCTGGAGCCTGCTGGAGCGCTTCGTCGACGCCCGCCACATCGCCGACCGCCAGCCGCCCACCCTGACCCAGGAGGTGCTCGCCGGCTTCATCGGGGAAGGCCACCTTGCCGCCCACTTCCGTCGGTTGCGGCAGCTCTATCGCCGCGCCCAGGAGGCGGTGATCGAGGCGTTGGCGCCGGCGGTCGAAGCCGCGGGCGGGCGGATCCCCCTGCCGGACCAGGGCAACCACCTCGTCGCCTGGCTGCCGGACGGCTTCGACGACGTGGGACTGGAGCGCGCCGCCCGGGCCGAAGGCGTGGTCTCCAGGGCGCTCAGCCGGCTCTATCTGGAGGCGCCGCCCAGGCCCGGCCTGATGCTGGGGTTCACCGGCTTCCGTCCCGAGCAGCTCCGCGCTCCGGCCGAGCGGCTCGCGGCCCTCATCGCCGCCTCGGGAGTCGCGCCCCGCAGCTTCGGGTCATCGCCCCATGCCGGCCCCGGACGCGGTGGGACATAGGTTCTGACCCGCGGAGCGGGACAGGAGCGTGTCCGTGGCGACATCCCGCCGTTCCAGCGCGACAGACGACACCGCGGCGCCGGACTTCTCGCTGGTCCTCGGCGGCCCCCTCTATCAGCTCCTTCGCCGCGGTCGGCTTACCGACGATGTCCTGGGCATGGCCCATCGCCGTGTCCTGGCCGCCATTCTGTTCGCCTGGGCGCCGCCCGTGGCGCTCGCGGCGCTCCAGGGCGGCCTCGTCGGGCCGGGCCGGACCATTCCGTTGGCGTACGACATCGCCTTCCACCTGCGGTTCCTGGTGGTGGCGCCGCTGCTGATCCTGGCCGAGCTGATCGTGCACAGACGCCTGCACCCCATCACGGCCCAGTTCCGGGTCCGCGACCTCGTGCGCGCGGGTCAGGCGCAGCCGTTCGCCCGGGCGACGGAAGAGGCGGCCGCCGGGCGCAACTCGATCCTGGCCGAAGCCATCCTGCTCGGGCTCGTCTATGCGGTCGGCATCCTCTTCACCCTGCGCCGCTATGTCGGCCTGGGACCGGGCGGGTGGTACGCCCTGCCTTCGGGCGGGCTGTCGCTGGCCGGGTTCTGGCTCGTCTTCGTCAGCCTCCCGCTCCTCCAGTTCCTGCTGCTGCGCTGGTACTTCCGCCTGTTCCTCTGGGCCCGGTTCCTCTGGCGGGTCTCGCGGCTGGACCTCGAGCTCGAGGCCACTCATCCGGACAAGGCCGGCGGACTGGGATTCCTCGGCGATTCGATCAGCGCCTTCGTCCCCCTCTCCGCCGCCCAGGGCGTCCTCTTCGCGGGCATGATCGCCGACCGCATCTTCTTCGGCGGAGCCAAGGTCACCGATTTCCAGATCGAGGTGGTCGGGGGCGCGGTCCTGCTGCTGCTCGTCTTCGCCGGACCCCTGACCCTCTTCGCCGTCCGCCTCGCCCAGGTGAAGCGGGCGGGCCTGCGCGACTACGGCGCCCTCGGCCAGGACTACGTGCGCCAGTTCCGCCAGAAATGGATGTCCGGAACGTCCGCCGGCGAGCCCCTGGTCGGCAGCGGCGACATCCAGTCGCTCGCCGACCTGGGCAACAGCTATTCGGCCGCCGAACAGATGCGGCTCGCCCCGATCCAGCTGAGGAGCCTGCTCGCCTTCCTTGCGGCCTTCCTGGCGCCGCTCCTGCCCCTCCTGCTCACCACCATGTCGGTGGAGAAGCTGGTCGCCCGCCTGGTCGGGATCGTGTTCTGAACTTCGCCTCGCCCTCGCCAGGGCCGCGGCTGTCCTGCTAAGCCTCGCGCCGCAACACGAGGGGCGTGCATGGACCTGAAGACCGCGATCCG
>CAZTMF010000410.1:0-3580 GCA_964614675.1 uncultured Caulobacteraceae bacterium
AGCACGCCATCGCCATGATGTTCGCCCTGGCGCGCCAGCTGCCCCAGGCCGACCAGTCCACCCAGGCCGGCAAGTGGGAGAAGAACCGCTTCATGGGCGTGGAGCTGACCAGCAAGACCCTCGGCATCATCGGCTGCGGCAACATCGGCTCGATCGTCGCCGACCGGGCCCTGGGCCTCAGGATGAGAGTGGTGGCCTACGATCCGTTCCTGTCGCCCGAGCGGGCGGTGGAGATCGGGGTCGAGAAGGTCGAGCTCGACGAGCTCCTGGCCCGCGCCGACATCATCTCGCTGCACACGCCGCTCACCGACAAGACCCGCAACGTCCTGTCCCGCGACGCCCTGCTGCGCACCAAGAAGGGCGTGATGATCGTCAATTGCGCCCGCGGCGGCCTGGTCGACGAGAAGGCCCTGCGCGAGCTCCTGGATTCCGGTCACGTCGGCGGCGCGGGCTTCGACGTTTTCGTCGAGGAGCCGGCCAAGGAAAACCCGCTGTTCGGGGCGCCGAACTTCGTCGCCACCCCCCACCTCGGCGCCTCGACCCAGGAAGCCCAGGAGAACGTGGCCCTGCAGGTGGCCGAGCAGATCGCCGAGTTCCTCCTCACCGGCGCGGTGACCAACTCGCTGAACAGTCCCTCGATCTCGGCCGAGGACGCGCCGAAGCTGCGTCCCTACATCGCGCTCGCCGACCGGCTCGGGGCCTTCGCCGGCCAGATGGTCGACAACGGCTTCAAGGCCTTCGAGATCGTCTACGAGGGTGATCTGGCGCAGGTGAACGTCAAGCCGCTGACCTCCGCGGCCCTGGCCGCCGCCATGCGGCCGATGCTGTCGGAAGTGAACGTCGTCTCCGCCCCGGCCATCGCCAAGGCCCGCGGCATCACCGTGTCAGAGGCCCGCCAGGAGCTGTCGCCCACCTATGACAGCCTGATGCGCATCACCATCACCCACGACGGCGGCGAGCTCGTGCTCGCCGGCACGGTGATCGGCGGGGTGCCGCGGATCGTCCAGATCAAGGGCATGGACCTGGACGCGCCGTTCTGCCCGGACATGCTCTACGTCAACAACCTGGATCGGCCTGGCTTCATCGGGCGGCTGGGCTCGCTGTTCGGCGACGCCGGCATCAACATCTCGACCTTCTACCTCGGCCGCATGAGCTCGGGCGACGACGCCATCGCCCTGGTCGGCGTCGACCAGCGCCCGACCGAAGCGCTGCTCGAGCGGGTGAAGGGCCTGCCCTATGTGAAGGAAGTGCGCTTCCTGAGATTCTGAGTGTAGCGGGGCGGCCGCTAACGCCGCCCCGTCTCTCCCGGAACGAACGCCCCGCCGCCGGTCTGGGCGCGGTGGCGCAGGAGGGCGTCGGCCAGGACGCAGGCGGCCATGGCCTCCACCACCGGCGCAGCGCGGATGGCCACGCAGGGATCGTGGCGGCCGGTGGTGCGGACCTCGATCTCCTCGCCCGCCTCGTTCAGAGACCTGCGCGGCGTCGGGATCGAGGAGGTCGGCTTGAACGCCACCCTGGCGATCACCGTCTGGCCGGTGGAGATGCCGCCCAGGATCCCCCCCGCGTGATTGGACAGGAACTTGGGTCCATCCTGGTCCACCCGCATCTCGTCGGCGTTCTCCTGGCCGGTGAGGCCGGCCGAGGCGAAGCCCTCGCCGATCTCCACCCCCTTGGCGGCGTTGATCGACATCAGGGCCGCCGCCAGTTCGGCGTCCAGCTTGGCGTAGAGCGGCGCCCCCCAGCCGGCGGGCACGCCCTCGGCGTGGACCTCGACCACGGCGCCGACCGAGGACTGATCCTTGCGCACCTCGTCCAGATAGCTCTCCCAGCGGGCGGCCGCCTCCGCGTCGGGCGACCAGAAGGGGTTGTTCTCGGTCTCGGCCCAGTCCCAGCGCGCCGGGTCGATGGCCAGCTTGCCGACCTGGACCAGGGCGGCGCGGATCCTGACGCCTTCGCCCAGCACCCTGCGGGCCACCGCCCCGGCCGCCACCCGCGCGGCGGTCTCCCGCGCCGAGGAGCGGCCCCCACCGCGATAGTCGCGCACGCCGTACTTGGCGAAATAGGGGTAGTCGGCGTGGCCGGGGCGGAACGAGGTCGCGATGTCGGAATAGTCGCGCGAGCGCTGGTCGAGGTTCTCGATCATCAGCGAGATCGGGGTCCCGGTGGTCACCTGGCCCGAGGTCCGATCGTCGGAGAACACCCCCGATAGGATCTTCACCTCATCCGGCTCCCGCCTCTGGGTGACGAAGCGGCTGGTGCCCGGCTTCCTGCGATCGAGCCAGTGCTGGATCTCGGCGGCCTCGAGCGGCAGGCCCGGCGGGCAGCCGTCGACCACGCAGCCCAGCGCCGGCCCGTGGCTTTCGCCCCAGGTGGTGACGCGGAAGAGATGGCCGAAGGTGTTGTGCGACATGGCCTCGATCGAGCTTTGCGGCGGGGTTCTAGCCCGCCGGAGGCAGGCTCACAAACCGGGAGGGCGTCAGGCGAAGCGTGCGCGGTCCGCCGCCCGGACGCGCTCCAACCAGGAGTCTAGGCGGCCCAGCGGGCGGAGAAGCGCCGGAGCAGCTTCTTCGAGGCAGGCTCCGCGGCCTTCACGGTCAGCTTGAGGATCAGGTCGCCGGCCGGACGCTGGCCGCGCGCCGGCAGGCCCTGGCCCTTCAGCCGGATCGGGCGTCCCTCGGCCGCGCCCTCGGGCGCCTTCAGGGCGCGCCGTCCGCGCGGCGTATCGACCTCGAGCCGGGCGCCGGCCTTCAGCTGCTCGGCGGTGGCGGTCACCTCGAGCCAGAGGTCGTCGCCCCGGACCGAGACGCCGGCCTGGGACTCTATGCTCACGCAGGCTACGATATCCGCGCCCGCATCGCCCATGCCCTTGAGCCTCAGGGCGTCGCCGGGGCGCAGTCCCTTGGGCAGGCGCACGCTCAGCGCCCGTCCGCCCGCGACGGTCACCTTCCGCCGGCCGCCGAGCAGGGCCTCGCGCACCGTCACCTTCAGGGCGAAGCTCTGGGGAGCCGGCGGGATAGCCGATGGCCGGGCCGGTGCGAAGGTCATCCGCACCTCGGCCAGGGACGTCAGCACGCGGCGGGCCTCGACGATCTGGCGCAGCCGCTCGGCGCTGCCGCCGAGATCGGGATGGGCCGCCTTCACCGCGATCCGATAGGCGCGGCCGAGCGCGGCCGCGTCGGCGCCCACGGGCAGCCCCAGCAGCTCGCGCGCCTGGCCCGCAGTCATAGCGCCCGATCGCGTCATCGGCTCAATCTCGCGCGTCCCGGTCAATTCGGGGTTAAACGGCTCCGTCCGCGCTATAAACGCCTGCCATGAGCCGAAAGATTGACCGCAACAGCCTGATTCCACCGTCGCCCAGCGAGGAGGATTACCAAGCCCATGCGACCGATGAGGACGTAAGGGTCGAGCACAGCGATCCGTTCGCCTTGTTCGCAGAATGGCTGGCCGAGGCGTCGAAGTCCGAGCCGTCCGACGCGAACGCCATGACCCTGGCCACGGTGGACGCGCACGGCCTGCCTGACGCCCGCACGGTGCTGCTCAAGGGTTTCGACGAGACCGGGTTCGTCTTCTACACCAACCT
>CAZTMF010000411.1:0-3557 GCA_964614675.1 uncultured Caulobacteraceae bacterium
GAGCGGGTCGGGTGCGGGTGGCAGGTGCGGGCGACGTCCTCGGAGGCGGCGAGGAACTCCATCGCCACGCACCATTCGCCGACCATCTCGCCGACGTCGGGGCCCACCATGTGGGCGCCCAGGATCCTGTCGGTGCGGGCGTCGGCCAGCACCTTCACCAGGCCCTCGGCCTCGTGGTTGATCCGCGCGCGGGAGTTGGCGCTGAAGGGGAACTTGCCGACCTTGTAATCGACGCCTGCAGCCTTGAGTTCCTCCTCGGTGCGGCCGACCGAGGCCACCTCGGGGTAGGTGTAGACCACGCCCGGGATCACCTCGTAGTTCACGTGCCCGGCCTTGCCGGCGATGGTCTCGATCACCGCGACGGCCTCTTCCTCGGCCTTGTGGGCCAGCATGGGGCCGGTGGTGACGTCGCCGATGGCCCAGACGCCGGCCGCGGAGGTCTTGCCATGGTCTGTCTCGATGAAGCCGCGCTTGTCGGGGGTGATTCCCACCGTCTCCAGCCCCAGGCCCTCGGTGTAGGGCCGGCGGCCGATGCAGAGCAGGACCACCTCGGCCTCGATCGTCTCGGCCTCTCCACCGGCGACGGGCTCGAAGGAAAGCGCAGCGCTCTTGGCGGAGGCCTTAGCCCCGGTGACTTTGGCCCCCAGCCGGAAGCTCATGCCCTGTTTGGCGAAGGCCTTCTGGGCGGCCGTGGCGATCTCGCCGTCCACGCCGGGCAGGATGCGGTCAAGGTATTCGACCACGGTCACCTCGGCGCCCAGCCGACGCCAGACCGAGCCCAGCTCCAGCCCGATAACCCCCGCGCCGATCACGATCATCCGCGCGGGAACCTCGGGCAGGCTGAGCGCGCCCGTGGAATCAACGATGCGCTGCTGGTCGACCTCGACGCCGCCGAGCGAGGCGGGGATCGAACCCGTGGCGATGACGATGTTCCTCGCATTGTGCTCGGTTTCCGAACCGTCCTCGGCCTTCACCGAGACCTTGCCCGGACCGACGATGCGGCCCTTGCCCTTCAGCCAGTCGACCTTGTTCTTGCGGAACAGGAACTCGATACCCTTGGTCAGGCCGGCGACGCTCTCGGCCTTCTGCTTCATCATCTGAGCAAGGTTCAGCCGGGGCTCGACGTCGATGCCGAGGATCTTGAACTCCCCGCCCTTGGCCTTCTCGTAGAGCTCCGATGCGTGCAGCAGGGCCTTGGACGGCATGCAGCCGACGTTCAGGCACGTGCCGCCGAGCGTGCCGCCCGAGTCGACACCCTTGTCCACGCAAGCGACCTTGAGTCCCAGCTGACCGGCCCGGATCGCGGCGTTGTACCCGCCGGGGCCGCCGCCGATGATGATGACATCGTAGTCCGCCATGCGCTCGCCTTGCTGCTGGAGGGCCAAGGGCCCGGCCGCCCAATGCCCCCGCCGCCCTGGCGCGTCAACGGCCGGCGGCTTTGCTGCGGCGGCCCGCACAGCTAAACCGCCCCCATGCGCCTGGCATTCCTCGGCACGCCCGATTTCGCGGTCAAATCCCTTGCCGAGCTCGTAGCCTCCGGTCACGAGATCGCGGCGGTCTACGCCCAGCCGCCCAGGCCCCGCGGCCGTGGCCAGGAGGTGCGGCCTTCGCCGGTCCAGGCCTTCGCCGAGAACCTGGGCCTTCCGGTGCGTACGCCAGCCTCCATGCGCGACCCCGCCGAGATCGAGACTTTCGAGGCCCTGGACCTGGATGCCGCCATCGTCGTCGCCTTCGGCCAGATCCTGCCGGCCCGGGTGCTGGAGGCGCCGAGGCTCGGCGCGTTCAACCTGCACGCCTCGCTCCTGCCTCGCTGGCGGGGCGCCGCGCCGATCCAGCGGGCGATCATGGCCGGCGACGAGACCACCGGCGTCGAGGTCATGCGCATGACCGAGGGCCTGGACGAGGGGCCGATCCTGCTGTCGGAAACTGTGCCGATCCGCGCCGAAGACACCTCGGCGAGCCTGGCGGAGCGTTTGGCGACGATCGGCGCGACGCTCCTGCCCCGGGCGCTGGGCGCGCTCGAGCGCGGCGCCGCGCTCGAGACGCCGCAAAGCCCCGATGGCGTGACCTACGCCCGCAAGATCAGCCCGGCCGAGGCGAGGATCGACTGGAGCCGGCCCGCAGGGGAGGTCGACCGTCACATCCGCGGCCTCTCGCCCTTCCCCGGCTCCTGGTTCATGGCCCCCTCCCACAGCGAAGACCGGGGGCCGGTCAGGGTGAAGGCGCTGCTGTCGCGGCCAGGGGCCGGCTCCGGCGCGCCGGGCGAGGCGCTGGACGACGGCCTCCTGATCGCCTGCGGCGAGGGCGCGGTGCAGCTCGTCCAGGTGCAGCGCGAGGGCAAGGGCGTCCAGGACGCCGCGACCTTCGTCCGCGGCTTTCCCGTCCCAGCCGGGACCCGGCTGGACTAATGCCGCGCTATCGCCTGACCCTGGAATACGACGGCGCGCCCTACCGCGGCTTCCAGGCGCAAGCAGGCCTGCCCTCGGTGCAGGGCTCGCTGGAGCGGGCCATCCATGCCTTTTCGGGCGAAGAGGCGGTGATCTTCGCGGCCGGACGCACCGACACCGGCGTCCACGCCACCGGCCAGGTGGTCCACTTCGAGCTGGAGCGCGCATGGCCCGAAGCCACGGTGATGAACGCCCTGAACGCGCATCTCGTGGAAGAGCCGATCGCGGTGCTGGAGGCGGCCCTGGCGGCGGCCGACTTCCACGCCCGCTTCTCGGCCAAGGGACGCGCCTACCTCTACCGCATCCTCAACCGCCGGGCGCCACCGGCCCTGGAGCGGGGCCGAGTCTGGCATGTGAAGAAGGACCTCGACGCCGAAGCCATGCACGCTGCCGCCCAGGCCCTGGTCGGCCACCACGATTTCACCACCTTCCGCGACGCCGGCTGCCAGGCCAGGTCGCCGATGAAGACGCTGGATGAGGCAACGGTCTGGCGCAAAGGCCAGGAGGTTCGCCTGAGATTCGCCTCGCGCTCTTTCCTGCACCGGCAGGTGCGCTCGATGACCGGTTCCCTGGCCGAGGTGGGGGCCGGGCGCTGGAGCGCCGATGACCTGAAAGCGGCCTTGGAGGCCAGGGATCGCAAGGCCTGCGGCCCCGTCGCGCCGGCCGACGGGCTCTATCTGGTCGCCGTCGAATACTGACTCGCGCCCGCCAGTCTTTGGGCTAAGGAAAGCTCATGCGCTCTTTACTGATCGGTCTTCTGTCGGCGGCGGCGCTTGGCCTCTCCGCCCTGTCGCCTGCTGACGCCAAGCCCAAGCCGGCCGCGCCCGCCGCGGCGAACGTCTATCCCCACGGCATGGTGGTCGCCGCCAACCCGCTGGCGGCCGAAGCCGGCCGCAAGGTGCTGGAGCGCGGCGGGAACGCGGTGGATGCGGCGGTGGCGATCCAGGCGGTGCTGGGCCTGGTCGAGCCCCAGAGTTCGTGCCTTGGCGGCGGCGCCTTCCTAATGGTCTTCGACGGCAGGACCCACAAGCTGACCGCCTACAACGGCCGCGAGGCCGCGCCCGCGGCGGCCAATCCCAACTACTTCCTGCAGGCCGACGGCAAGCCCAT
>CAZTMF010000412.1:0-3541 GCA_964614675.1 uncultured Caulobacteraceae bacterium
CGGCGTCCGGGTTGCGCTTCTGCGGCATGATCGAGGAGCCGGTGGTGAAGGCGTCCGACAGGGCCACGAAGCCGAACTGGGGCGTGGTCCAGAGCACGATCTCCTCGGCGATCCGCGACAGGTGGACCATGCAGATGGAGGCCGCCGAGAGCGCCTCCAGGGCGAAGTCGCGGTCGGAGACCCCGTCCAGGGAATTGGCCATGGGCCGCTGGAAGCCCAGAGCCTCGGCGGTCGCCTGCCGATCGATCGGGAAGGCGGTGCCGGCCAGCGCGGCCGAGCCGAGGGGGCTCTCGTTCATCCGCGCCCGGGCGGCGGAGAACCGGTCCGCGTCGCGGCCGAACATCTCGACATAGGCCATCATGTGGTGGCCGAAGGTGACGGGCTGGGCCGGCTGCAGGTGGGTGAAGCCGGGCATCAGGGCGTCGGCGTGGGCCTCGGCCTGGGCGATCAGCGCAATCTGCAGGGCCTTGAGCTGGGCTACAGTGCGGTCGCAGGCGTCGCGGACCCAAAGCCTGAGGTCGAGCGCCACCTGGTCGTTCCGCGAGCGCGCGGTGTGCAGCCGGCCGGCCGGCGGACCAATGAGCTCGCGCAGACGGGCCTCCACGTTCATGTGGATGTCCTCGAACTCCTCGCGGAACGGGAAGGCGCCCGCCTCGATCTCGCGCGCGATCTTTTCGAGACCCCGCTGAATCTCGGCCTCGTCGGCCTTCGAGATCAGCCCCTGGTTCGCCAGCATGGCGGCGTGGGCGCGCGAGCCCGCGATGTCCTGGACGGCGAGACGCCTGTCGAAACCGATCGAGACGTTGATCGCCTGCATCAGCTCGTCGGGCTTGTCGGAGAAGCGGCCCCCCCACATCGCCTGACCTTGGGCCTGACCTTGGGCCTGACCTTGGGCCTGGCCCTGGGCTTGACCTTCGCCCGCGCTCGGGGCTTGACCATCGGCTCGCCGCTCGGCCGCGCCAGACTCTGCCGGGGGCTTGTCGGAGGCGTCGTCGGTCATATGAGCGAAACCCAGGGCGGCGGGGCGCCCGCCAGGAAGTCCAAAGCGCTGATCGCCGTGGTGGCGGTGGTCGTCTTGGTGGCGGCTCTATACGCCGGCTATGCCGTGATCTTCAAACCCCACGGCGGAGACCTGAAGTCCCTGGCGACCGGACCCATGGCCAAGCTTGTCGTCGCCGACAAGCCCGCGCCTCAGCCGATCCAGGCCCAGGGTCCCGACGGCAAGGCTCTGACCCTCGCCGGCCTCAAGGGCCAGGTGGTGGTGGTGAACCTCTGGGCCACCTGGTGCGCGCCCTGCAAGGAGGAGATGCCGACCCTCGCCAAACTGAAGGCGCGGTATGCGGGCAAGGACGTGAAGGTGCTGCCGATCAGCCTGGACAAGGGCGACGCCGACATCGCCAAGGCCAAGGCCTTCATCGCCGACAAGCCGCCGCTGGATTTCTACCATGGCGATTACGCCCTCGCCTTCGCCATAACGCCCGCCACGGAAGGACTCCCGACCACCCTGATCTTCGACCGCGCGGGCCGCGAGCGCGCGAGGCTGGAGGGCGGCGCGGACTGGTCCACCGACCAGGCCGGCAGGATCGTCGATGCGCTCCTGGCGGAGAAGAGCTGACCGCGTTTGCAGTTGACCGGTCCCGCCGGCCCGGGCAATGAGGCTGGCGCAACCTGAGACTTAGGCCTCATGAGTTCCTTGCGTGGCGTGTCGCCGCGTCGATGAACGAGGGGTCAAGGAATTGGGGTGCGTTGAGGTCCGCTGACGGCGGCCTTTCGGGAACGACGTATCAGAGAGAATCCCTATTATGGCGAACGGCACGGTGAAGTGGTTCAACGCGACCAAGGGCTTTGGTTTCATCCAGCCCGAGGATGGCGGCAAGGACGTCTTCGTCCACATTTCCGCGGTTGAGCGGGCGGGCCTGCGGGGCCTGAACGAAGGCCAGCAAGTCAGCTACGAGCTGCAGAACGAGCGCGGCCGCACCGCCGCGGTGAATCTGAAGCCCCTCTGAACGACAGGCCGCGGGCGCTTCGGCGCCCTGCCCGCGCCCGGGGTCTTGAAGTCCGCCCTGCGCCATTGCGGCGCCGGAGAGCTTCGTTGACTTCGGAGCGCGCGTTCGTATAAGTCACCGCTCTCGCCCGCGGCCCGCTCGCGGGCGTAAGCTTTTCTGGACCGACCCGCTCTGGACGCACCAATTCCAGGGCGTGGTATCGGCCAGCTGAATTTCTAAGGACGATGCCGATGTACGCGGTGATCAAGACCGGTGGAAAGCAATACCGGGTCCGGCCGGGCGACATGCTGGTGGTCGAGAAACTGGCTGGCGAAGCCGGCGCCGAAGTCGCCTTCGACCAGGTCCTGATGGTCGGCGAGGGCGATGCGGTGACCGTCGGCGCGCCCCTGGTGGACGGCGCCGTGGTCAAGGCCACGCTGGTGGAAACCCGCAAGGGCGAGAAGATCAAGATCTTCAAGAAGATCCGCCGCCAGGGCTATCGCCGCACCGGTGGCCATCGCCAGTTCGAAAGCGTCCTGCGCGTCACCTCCGTCGCCGGCGGCGGCAAGAGCGAGACCTGGGACGGTCAGGTCGACCTGACCCCTCTGGCGGTGTTGAACGCCCGCGCCCGCAACCTGAAGACCCTGGCGGAATCGCTGGTCGCCTCGAGCAGCCTGCTGCCGGTGGCGACGAAGGCCCCGGCCAAGGCCGCGCCCGCCAAGAAGGCCGCCGCCGAGCTGGCCGCGGCCGCGGAAGCGTCCGTCGAAGCCGCGCCCGCCCCGGAAGCCAAGGCCGCTCCGGCCAAGACGGCGGCCGCCGCCAAGGAAGCTCCGGCCAAGAAGGCCGCCGCGCCGAAGAAGGCCGCGGCCGAAGCCAAGTCCGATGCGGCGCCGGCCAAGAAGGCCCCGGCCGCGAAGAAGCCTGCCGCCAAGAGCGGCAAGGCCAAGTAGTCAGGAGAGCGTCATGGCTCACAAGAAGTCCGGCGGGTCGTCCCGCAACGGTCGTGACTCAGCCGGTCAGCGGCTCGGCGTGAAGGCGTTCGGCGGGGAAGTTCTCAACGCCGGCCAGATCATCGTCCGTCAGCGCGGCACCAAGTTCCATCCCGGCGCCAATGTCGGGCTGGGCCGCGACCACACCCTGTTCGCCAAGGCCAACGGCGCGGTGAAGTTCACCACCAAGCGCGGCGACAAGACCTACGTCTCGATCGTCGAACCCCAGGCCAAGGCCTAGAATTTCCTGATCCGCCCGCCCCGGTGAACGCCGGGGCCGGGGAAGGGTCATCGCAGAGGCGGCTCCAGGCGACTGGGCCGCCTTTCGCTTGCCTGGCGAAGGGCCTGACGGTCAGCCTGCGGCTTCTTCCACCGCCGTGGCGATGGCCTTGACCACGTCCTTGACCATCCGCTCGTCGTCGCCCTCGGCCATGATGCGGATCAGGGGCTCGGTGCCGGAGGCGCGCACGACGATCCGGCCGTTACCGTTCAGCCGCGCCTCGCCATCGGCGATGGCGGCCTTGACCCGGTCGGTCTCCAGCGGCTTGCCGCCGGCGAAGCGGACGT
>CAZTMF010000413.1:0-3539 GCA_964614675.1 uncultured Caulobacteraceae bacterium
GACCAGGCGGTCTACCCCGGACGCAAGGCGCTGAAGCGGGGGTGACGCGAACCTTCAGTGGTTCTGGACCTGGAAGCGGAAGCCCACCTTCACCTGGCGGCCCGTCACGGGCCGGCCGTCTCGTGTGAGCGGCGCGACACGTATCAGGCTGAACACTTTGACGGCCGCCGGCCCGAAATCGAATCCTGGCGGATCTTCCGACGCCACCGTGCAAGCCAGGCTCTGGTCCGGGCGGATGTCGCACAACATCTCGACCCGTCCCGGCAGTCCGCGGTTTTGGGCTTTCACCGGGTACATGTCCTGCGGAGGATGTTTAAGCGGTAGGAAGACCACTTCGCTTGCGTCGAGGACGGGCTTGGCAGGCGCGCTGCTTTCGGCAAGCTGAGCAGGCGCGGGCGACGCCTGGAGGGCAGCGAGCACGACGGCTGCGACGAGTGGCCGAATTCGCATTACCCCGGTCCCCCAACCTTGGCGAGAGCTTACGGGCAAATCCCAGGACACGAAAGCGGCGGGCGGCTACTGACCCGCGGCGATTTCTTCGGTCGCCTTCGGTTCGACGTCTCTTTCGATTCTGGGGTTCAGCCGGTCGTACTTACGGAAGGATGGGACCAGCACCGCCGTCGCCAGCACCACCAGCATGGCGCCCACCCCGCCGATCAAGGTCGAGATCGGCGCCCCCACTAGGCCCGCGACGACCCCGCTCTCGAAATCGCCGAGGCGGTTGGAGCCGGAGATGAACACCGAGCTCACCGCGCTGACCCGGCCGCGCATCTCGTCGGGGGTGGCGACCTGGACCAGGGTCTGGCGCACCACCACGCTGACCATGTCGAAGCCGCCCGCCGCCGCCAGGGCGAGGATGGAGAGGGGGAAGCTTCGCGACAGGCCGAACAGGGCGGTCGTGGCGCCGAAGGCCCCGACGGCAAGGATCATGATCAAGCCCGCATGCCGTCGGATCGGCCAGCGGGAGAGGGCGAAACCGACAAGCACCGCGCCTATGGCCGGGGCGCTGCGCAGGAGGCCCAGGCCCTCGGGGCCGGTGTGCAGGATGTCGCGCGCGAAGATGGGCAGCAGCGAGGTCACGCCGGCCAGGATCACCACGAAGAGGTCCAGGGTGATGGCCCCGAGCAGGACCGGGTTCGACCGGACATAGGAGAGGCCCGCGAAGGCCTTTTCCCACACTCCGGCGCCGCTGCTGTCGCGCGTGATCGGCCGCGGCTTGACGGACAGCATCAGGGCCACCGCGACGAGCATCAGTCCCGCCGCGAGGATGAAGGTCCAGGCGCCCGTCCAGGCGTAGGCCAGCCCGCCCAGCGCGGGGCCGGCCATGATCGCCAGCTGATTGGTGGAGGAACTGAACGCCACCGCTTGGCCGATCTCCTCTGGCGGGACCAGGGTGGCCAGGAGGGCCTGCTGGGCGGGAAACCCGAACGCGCCAACGGCCCCGATCACCAGGACCAGGCCGTAGAGCCAGCCCATCCCGAGGCTCGACCGGTCGAAGGCGAACAGGGCGGCGGCCCCTGCGATCTGGGCGATCAGCGAGACGCAGACGACCAGGCGGCGGTCGTAATTGTCGGCGACATGGCCGGTGGCGGCCACGAGCGGGATGGCCGGTAGGAACTGGAAGAGGGCCACGAGCCCAAGGGCGTAGGCGCTGTTGGTGCGGGCGTAGACCAGCCAGCCGAGCGCCGTGGCCGTCATCTGCATGGCCACCCCGCCCAGCATCCGGGCGGCGACGAAGCGGATGAGGTCGGGCCGGCCCCGGAGCACCTCGGCCGGCTCTAGGCCGAGGCCTTCAGTCGCTTGTCGAGATAGGCCCCGACGCGCTGCTCCACGTCCGTCAGGTTCTCGGCCCAGAAGTGGGTGGCGCCCGGCGTCACCTCGTAATCGATGACGATGCCCTTCTGGGTGCGCAGCTTGGAGACCACGCGCTCGACCTCCACCGGCGGCACCACGGTGTCGTTCCCGCCGTGCAGGATCAGGCCGGAGGCCGGGCACGGCGCCAGGAAGCTGAAGTCGTACATGTTGGTCGGCGGGGTGATGGAGATGAAGCCATCGGTCTCCGGCCGGCGCATCAGGAGCTGCATGCCGATCCAGGCCCCGAACTGGTAGCCGGCGACCCAGCACTGCGAGGCCGTGGGATTGGAGGCTTGCAGCCAGTCGAGCGCAGAGGCGGCGTCCGCCAGTTCGCCGACGCCTGAATCGAACTCACCCTGGCTCTTGCCGACGCCCCGGTAGTTGAAGCGGAGCACCGAGAAGCCGCGCTTCATGAACAGGCGGAAGAGCTGCACCGCCACGGCGTTGTTCATGTGGCCGCCCGCCTTCGGGTGGGGGTGCAGGATCAGGGCGATCGGCGCGCTCGGATCCTTTCCGGCGGTGTAACTTCCCTCGATCCGGCCGGCCGCGCCGGTCAGAATCACTTCTGGCATCTGTTCTCGTCCATTCGCGGAAAACCCCGCTCCAGATAGGGAGCGGAATACTTGACTGCCACAGTTGGTTTTCCTAAGTCCACATCTGCATCGCCCGGGTGGGCGCGAAAGCCGCGGCTTGTAACACAAGCTCCCGTGGATGCGCTCAAATTCTACGAAGAGGTTTCAGCCATGCGCCTCAGCACCAAGGGCCGCTACGCGGTGATGGCCATGGCCGACCTCGCCAAGCGCGCGGAGGGGGGACGGGCCATCACCCTGGCCGACATCGCCCAGCGCCAGGACATCTCGCTGCCCTATCTGGAACAGCTGTTCGCGCGCCTGCGCCGCCAGGGCCTGGTGAAGAGCGTCCGCGGGCCGGGCGGCGGCTATCGGCTGGCGCGGCCGGCGTCCGAGACCCCGGTCGCCGAGATCGTGACGGCCGTGGATGAGCCCCTGGAGGCGGTGCGTTGCCGCTCCACCGCCGTGGGCTGCATGCCGGGTGGGGTGCGCTGCCTGACCCACGACCTCTGGGACGACCTCGGCCGACACATTCACGACTATCTCGCCAGTGTGACCCTCGAAGACGTTGTCTCGGGCCGCCTCCGCGAGCGTCGCAGGGAGCGCTCTCCGTCCGAAGGAGCGTCGGCGGCGGCATGAGTGGGCGCATCTACCTCGACTACAACGCCACTTCGGTGGTCCGACCGCAGGCCGAAGCCGCGGTGCTGGCCGCCCTGAGGCTGGGCGCCAACGCCTCGTCGATCCACGCCGCCGGCAGGACCGCGCGGGCGATGATCGAAGAGTCGCGGGAGGCCGTCGCGACCCTGGCCGGGGCCCGGCCCCAGGATGTGGTCTTCACCTCCGGCGGTTCGGAGGCCAACGCCCTGGCGATCGACAGCGCGGTGCGGGCGGGGAACCGCCGCCTGATCGTGGGCGCCACCGAGCACGCCAGCGTGCTGGACACCGCCGCCGCATCGGGCGCTCGGGTCGAGCTCTGGCCGGTGGACTCGAACGGCGTCGCCGACCTCGGCTGGCTGGCCGACCGGCTGAAGCGCTGGAAGGCCGAGGATGGCCGTCCGTTCGTCGCCGTCATGGCCGCCAACAACGAGACCGGCGTCGTCCAGCCGGTCACCGAAA
>CAZTMF010000414.1:0-3530 GCA_964614675.1 uncultured Caulobacteraceae bacterium
GCGCGGTCTCGGGCATCTTCGCCGCCACCGGCCAGACCTGCATCGCCGGCTCGCGCCTCCTGGTGCAGCGCAAGATCCACGACCAGTTCATGGAGAAACTGCTGGCGCTGGCGAAGACCGCGCGGATGGGAAACCCGCTGGAAGACACCACCCAGGTCGGCCCCATCACCACCCGGCCGCAGTACAAGAAGGTGCTGGAATACATCGAGATCGCCAAGGGCGAGGGCGCGGCCTGCGTGCTGGGCGGCGCCGCGGCGGCGCGGCCGGAGTGCGGCGATGGCTGGTTCGTCGAGCCGACCATCTTCACCGGCGTGAACCCCCAGATGCGCATCGCCCAGGAAGAGGTGTTCGGACCGGTGCTGTCGGTGATCCCGTTCGACACCGACGATGAGGCCGTCGAGATCGCCAACGACACCCTGTTCGGCCTGGCCGCGGGGGTCTGGACCACGTCGATCAAGCGGGCGCTCAGGATGTCGGAACGGCTGGAGGCCGGCACGGTGTGGATCAACACCTACCGGGCGGTCAGCTACATGTCGCCCTTTGGCGGCTACAAGCGCTCGGGCCTGGGCCGCGAGAGCGGCATCAGCGCGATCCGCGACTACCTCCAGGAAAAGAGCGTCTGGATCGACACCAACGACGACGTCCCGAACCCGTTCGTGATGCGGTGACCGAGCCCCTCGTCCTAGCTATTCAGGCCGTTCATTCTGAACACCTGATGTATTCGAAAATTTCGCAAGTTTTCATCGAATATCCAGAGTAGACGCAACGATTACAGCTGGCGAACGTTGTGCAGCTGCGGGATGGCCAGACGTCGTCCCGGGAGATACCCCCAACAATGCATAAGCTGTTCCTGGTCGCCGGCCTCGCCGCCGCGGCCCTCATCCCGTCCATGGCCTCCGCTCAGCAGAGCTGTGAGGCGCAACGTGGGAACCAAGTCGCCGGAACCGTCGTCGGCGCCGGCCTGGGCGCCCTGATCGGCAGCGCCATCGCCGGACGCGGCGACCACACCACAGGCGCCGTCATCGGCGGCGTCGGCGGCGCGGTGGTCGGCAATCAGCTTTCCTCCCCGAACGCGGACTGCGCCCACGCCTATGGCTACTACGACCGCAACAGCCAGTGGCACCCCAACTCCGTGGCCCGCGCAAACGCCCAAGGCTATTACGACCGCAACGGCGCATGGGTCGCCGGCGCGCCGAACGGATATTACGACGCCTCCGGCAATTGGATGGCGGCGCGGACCGACCCGGCCGCGGCCGGCTACACCGACACCAGCGGCCGCTGGATCCCGGCTTCAGCCGACGGCTATTACGGCGACAGAGGTGAGTGGGTGGCCACCACCAGCGGGCGCTACGACACCCGTGGCCGCTGGATCCGCGGTCAGACCGTCGGAGCCTATGACGCCAACGGCAATTGGACGCCCGGCGCGAGCACCGGCCATCGCGACGCCAATGGCGTCTGGGTCGCCGACGCCCAGTCCGGCTACTACGACACCGACCACCGTTGGCATGCGGGCGCAGCGTGGGGCTACTACGACGCCGAGGGCCGCTGGACGGCCACGGGCGCCAATGGCTCGCCAGTCGTCTACCAGACCGTCCCGGCCCAGTCGGTCAACCGCCGCGACATCTTCGCGCGCGAAACCCGGCTGGAGCAGCGCATTCGCGTCTCCAGCAACAACGGGACCCTGTCCCAGGACGACGCCCGCAGCGGCATGCGGTCGCTGAACTCCATCCGCCGTCAGGAACGTGAGTTGCGCGGCCTCGATGGGCGGCTGTCGCAACGCGACGAGGACAAGCTGCAAGCCCGGCTCGACCAGCTGAGCGACCAGCTTCGCCAGTCGATCGGCGAAGACCGCGACTCTTAGGCAAGATCTTTCGGCAAGGGTGGCGGCGGGCGACCGCCGCCGCCTGCGCTTGAACAACCAGGCAGGAGGCCAACATGGGCTCGGAATCCCTGATCATTTTCCTGATCGTCGGCGCCATCGCCGGATGGCTCGCGGGCGTCGCCGTGAAGGGCTACGGCTTTGGCCTGCTCGGCAACATCGTGGTCGGCGTCATCGGCTCGTTCTTCGGCGGCCTGCTGCTGGCCCACTTCCACGTGATCCACGTCGGGGGCGTCATGGGCTCCCTGATCGGCGCGACCCTGGGCGCCGTCATACTGTTGCTGCTCATCCGCCTGGTGAGGCGTACGGTCTAGCGGCGCCGAAGGTTTCGGCGATGAGGAGATCGTCATGACCCGCGTGATCAAGATTGCCGGATGGGCGGCCCTGCTGCTGACGCTCGCCGCCTGCACCGCCGGCTCGGCCGAGGCCCAGCACACCGCGAGCCAGGGCCCGCTCTGGCAGTTCATCCTGGGCGTCTGGCACGGCGTGATCGCGCCGTTCACCCTGATCGCCGAGGTGCTGAACGCCTTCCTTCCCCACCTGCTGCCGTGGTCGGTGCACTTCTATGAACCGAAGGGGACCGGCGTACTCTACGACGTCGGCTTCTACTTCGGCCTGGTGGGGAGCCCCCTGGCCATCGGAAGGAGCTGGCGCCGCGGCTAGCAAGGAGATCGTCAGAATCAGGACGATCTTCTTCCTGTCGTTGTCTTTGGCGTCGGGTACATCGACTTAACTTTCAAATACATTTCAATCCAGACATAATGATGGTGTCTGGAACTTTTGAAGCTTTGCCGCGCTATCCTTTGCAGATGGCGGTATATCGTCGCCGATCTCCAAGAAAAACCAAGGGCTACTCCATGAAGGCTATCATTCTGGGCCTCGCCGCGTCCGCGCTCGTCGCCGGCGCCGCGGGCTCCGCCGCCGCCTACCCGGACCATGGCTACGATCGGGATTCGTCTAACCAGCGGCACTCCAGCTGGGGTCATGATCGCGGCGCCGGCTATCATTGGCAGCGCGGCGAACGGATGGGCTACAACGATTGGAACAACGCCCCTCGGGTCGACTATCGCCAGCACCACCTGCGTCAGCCGCCGCGCGGCTACGAATGGCGCGAGTCCAACGGCTCCTACGTCCTGGCCGCAGTGGCCACCGGCGTGATCGCCTCGATGATCATGATGGACAACCGCTAGGCGGATCTGAGGCGTCGCGGCCTCGGGCCGCGACGCCGCCCCGTCGCCTCCGCACGCCACCGCTCAAGTAGAAGAGCAAGGGTCTTCGCAGACCATGGCGATAAATGCCCGGAACGCCGTTCCGGATTGCGCAATTCTATTTTCCAGAATCTTCTGATTATTTGACTTGGCCGCCCGGAATGTCTTGCCGGGACCGGTCCGCGACCTTGTGTTTTCGGTCCCAGCGGCCCATGTACAGGGTGGATTGGCGCTCAAAGCCATCGACTGCCAATCCCAGGTTCGCAACCTCGCGAGCCGCGCATTTTACCGGAGATCCAAGCACATGGCCTTTCGTCCCCTGGGCGATCGCGTCCTCGTTCGACGCGTCGAAGAAGCCGCCATGAGCAAGGGCGGGATCATCATCCCCGACACCGCCAAAGAGAAGCCGCAGGAAGGCGAGATCCTCGCCGTGGGCCCCGGCG
>CAZTMF010000415.1:0-3530 GCA_964614675.1 uncultured Caulobacteraceae bacterium
TGAGGAAGTCGTAGAACTCCAGGGCGTTGCCGCAGGCGACGGCCGCCACCTGGCGGGGCGAGGCGCGAGAACCGGCTCCGCCCGAGCCGGCGTAGGCGCTCTTCGCCCGAGGTCCACCCATGCCCGATCCAGCTCGTCTGCGGGCGGAACGTGCCCCGGCGGCTAATGGCTAGCAGCAATTAAGCCCCTCGTCATAGCCCGTGTGACAATTGCGCCGCGGCCCTGGCGGATCACCTGGAGGGCGCCCAAATGGCCATCGGTCCAAGCGCGAAGGGCCGCGGCGAAACGGCTGCGGCGCCCTGCGCGTTCGGCCGTCATGCAAAACCCCATTGCCTCACAGCCCCGGCCTGGGTTAGGCGCGGCGGCTCGAAGGTTTTTCGGAAGGAGCCATGCAGCAGAATACCAAGCGTAAATCGGATTTGGACGAGCGCCTCGGGCGCTCTCAGGAAGCCAAGAAGGCTCTCCTGGCCAAGTTCAAGCCCCGCCCCCACGCCCCCGCCCCCGACTTCCAGAGCCTGCAGGAGAAGCGGGAATCCGAGCTGGAGGCCGTCCGCCGGGCCCGCGCCGAGGCCAAGGAGGCCGAGCGCCAGGCCAAGCTGGACGCCGAAGAGGACGCCCGCCAGCAGGAGCAGCTCAAGGAAGAGGACGCCGTGGGCGCCCTCAGGGCCGAACGCAAGGCGCGCAAAGCCGCGCTGAAGGCCGAAGCCCGCGCCAAGCGCGAGCTGCATCAGGAGCTGCGCCAGCAGATGCGGCGCGCGGGCTAGAACCCCGCGTCACATATCCCCGAACGGCTGCGCTCGCCCGACCCCATTCGGGGCTTTGGCGGGCGCTGAGTCGGCGCCACCTTCCGGAGGGTTTGCGAATCGCCGGGAGTGCGCCGCGATGGGCCATAGGATCGGACGTCCCTTGTGGGCGGCGGCGGTCGCGGCGACCGCCGCGCTGATGGCGGCCGCCTGCGCGACGGCCCTGCCGATCCACCTGCCCGGACATCATCCAAAGCCGGCGATCCCCACCGAAGGCCCCTGGTTCGTCCGCGCCGGGCAGGTCCAGGACGTCTACGCCAACACCGGCAAGAAGCCCCTGGCCCTCGAGGCCTATCTCTGCGTGACGCCCGGCCCGGCCGGAGACCCGCACGTGGACCTCCGGCAAGGAGGCCATTCCCCGATCGAGCTCGAGGGCTGCCAGAGCCTCTATCTGCTGCTCGCGCCCGGCGACCGCATCGCCCTCGCCGATCCCGGTCCCGTCGACGCCGCCGGAACCTACAGGCTCGATCTGCAGGGGCAGCTGAAGTAGCCGCCCGAGGCGACAGGCCAGGGCTGGGCCCAGCTGATGGTGAATAAGCTTGGCCATGAAAGCTTGGTCGTCCCAAGCAGGCTGAACAAGCTGAACCGTATTCGCCTCAAGCTTGGCTGTATCCCGCGGAAAGGTTGAAGGTATATCTGAATCTTCAACTATTGATTTACTGCAATTCGGCGACAATAGGCTCGCGCATCGCATCTTGGACGCATTCGGAGCGCGCCAGATCGTCGTTCGGTCTCGTCGAGGGTAGCGGTGGACGCTATTACGGCCACGCCTGAGATTGTCGGCCCCGCTGCGGACGAGCGAGCCGAGGGCGCGTCTCGCCCGGCCGCAATCGCGCCGATCCTCCGCCTGGACGCCTCGACGGTCAGCGCCCTTCTGGATGGCTTCCACGATCCGGCGCTCCTGGCCGAGGGCCGGGTCAACATCCTGGCGCTCGACGCCATCCGCGACCGCCTCGGACCGCGCTGGGGCCTGCGCCAGGAGCTCGTCTACGACCACGTGCAGGAGGCGGTCGAACGGCGCCTCGGCCCGGCGGCCGTGTCGATCCGGGTGGCCGAGACCCTGTTCGCCGTGGTCCAGCCCGACACCGACCGGCTGACAGCCCAGGCCCTCTGCCTCAGGTGCCTGCGCGACATCCACCATCACTTCCTCGGTCAGGTCGTGGTCGCCGACCTGACCCTGCATGAGGTGAGCAGGATCACGCCAGAAGGCCTCTTCGGCTCGCGCGTCGACATGGCGGCCCTGGCCGCCGCCGAGGCGGGGCTGCAGGCGCCGGCGATTCCTTCGCGATCCTGGACGCCGGAAGAGCCGAGACCGCCCTTCGAGCGCTGGACCGCCTTCGTCGCGCAGGGGTCCGAACCTCAGCCTCCTCCAGACGCTGCAAGATCGTGGGCCCCCGCGCAGCCACGCGGCGGCGGGGTCGACAAGTGGACGCCCTTCGTCGCCGCCGACGGCCGGACGGTCCGGGCCTCCTGCACCCTGGAGCCGGTGCTTCGCCTGGGAAGCTCGACCTGCGTGGGCTACCGGCTCGGCCGCCATGTCGTCGAGCTGCCGAGCGAGCTGCCGCTGTCGAGCCTCGAACAGCAGAACCTGTCCCGGGCCGACATCGCGAGGATCGACTACGCCACCCTCGCCCGCGGCCTCGACCGGTTGGCGACGGAGGGCGGCGGCGAACGGTCGCCGGCCCTGATGGTGCCGGTCTCCTTCGTCACCCTGTCGAACCTGCGCACCCGGGAGGTCTTCATCCGGCTGCTGGGGGACGCCAGGCGGCATGTGCGGCACGGGCTGATCTGCGAGATCAGCGACCTGGAGGGCGTCCCCGTCGGCGCGCTCCTGGCCGCCATCGGCCTGATCAGGCCCTTCTGCATCCGGGTGGTCGGCTCGATCGACGGCATGCCGGCGGCGTCCGCCCGGACGCTCAGGGAGGTCGGGTTCCACGGCCTCACGGCCGAATGCCCACGCAACCTCGGAGACGCGGAGTTCATCGGCTGGCTGAAGGAGGTCCGCAGATCCAGCCGGCCCGTCTCCCGCAACGTGGTCGCCTGCCGCGTGGAAGGCATGCGCCGGGCCGGCATGGCCTCGCAGGCGGGGATGAGCCACGCCACCCTGACGACCGACGCCGCGCGGACGGTGGTGGTGAACTAGGCGCTGCGAACGCTTGGGAGGAGTGGTGCCGCCTAGGTGACTCGAACACCTGACCTACGCATTACGAATGCGCCGCTCTACCGGCTGAGCTAAGGCGGCCCGCTCGGGGTTCGGGGTCTTAGCCCGATTTCCCGTGGATTTGAAGCGGCTGGGCCGTGGCGGCGGCGGGAGACTTTGGCGCGGGTGGAAACAGCCGCGGGCCGAGGCTGGCGACCAGGATCGCCGTCACGATGCAGACCAGGGCGAAAGACACCGCGATCCAGAACGCGGGCGGGAAGAGCCGCACCGGCTTTCGGGTGAGGACCCAGGCGTCCAGCCGCTGTAACATCGCTGTCTCGTTGGGCGCCGGCGAAACCAGCACCTCGGCGAAGCCCAGGCCCTGCAGCGGCTCGGCTGTCGCGGCGGAGATGCAGATGGCGGCCAGCGATGGCGCGGCCGCCTCTAAGCCCGGCGCCTCGGCCAGCCGACGGGCCGCCTTGGGCGAATGAACCAGAACCGCGTCGACGTCCGCGGGGATGGCGGCGAGCCCGGACGGCGCGGTGCGATAGACGACCTGGGCGCGCACGGCGACGCCGCGTTCAGCC
>CAZTMF010000416.1:0-3529 GCA_964614675.1 uncultured Caulobacteraceae bacterium
CATGACGTCGACGTGCAGCCAGTCGGCGCCGGCCTTCTGGACGGCCTAGATCTCCTCGCCGAGCCTGGCGAAATCCGCCGACAGGATCGACGGCGCGATGATCAGCGGGCGGCCCATGATCTGGAGTTAGCCCCGCCTCCGAGTCCCGGCAAGCTCAGGTCTGCTGGCGCACGAACCGCACGGCGAAGAAGCCGTCGGTTCCGCCCTCCAGATGGCAGGGCAGGATGCGCAGCGCGCCCTCTGGCGTCAGGCTGGCGGCGGGCGCGCCGCCCTCGCCATCCGTGACCGGGCCCAGGCGGAAATCCGGATGAGCGGCGAGGAAGGGCGCGACCTGGCCCTCGCCTTCCTCCGGCTCCAGCGAGCACACGCAATAGACCAGCCGGCCGCCGGGCTTCACCTTCCGCGCGGCCGCGGCCAGCAGCCGGCGCTGGACCTCGGCCAGCTTGGCGATGTCGGCGGGCCGGGCGGCCCAGAGGACGTCGGGATGGCGCCGGAAAGTGCCGGTCGAGGCGCAGGGGGCGTCCAGCAGGACGGCGTCAAACTGGCGGGGATCGTCCCAGGCGCCCGCGTCGGCGGCGACCACCTCGGCCTTCAACCCCATGCGCTCCAGGTTCTGGCGCACCCGCTCCAGCCGCGCGGCCGACCGGTCGACGGCCGTGACCTCCGCGCCCGCGGCGGCCAATTGCAGGGTCTTGCCCCCTGGCGCGGCGCAGAGGTCTAGCGCCGTCTCGCCGGGACGGACATGGAGCAGCCGGGCGGGGATGGCGGCGGAGGCGTCCTGCACCCACCAGCGCCCCTCATCGAAGCCGGGCCAGTCGGAAAGGTCGCCACGCCGGTCGGTGCGCACCGAGCCGCCGCGCAGCACCTGGCCGCCGACGGCTTCGGCGAGGGCCGTGGCGTCGTCCGGATCCTTGGGGGTCAGGTCGGCGGCGGGCTCCTCGGGGATCAGGGCCGCGATGGCCTGGGCCGCCGCCTCGCCATAGGCCGCGCGCCAGCGGGCGAGGAGCCAGTCCGGGGCCCAGACCTCGGCCGGCAGGTCGGGCGGTCCGTCGCGACCGATCCGGCGCAGCACGGCGTTGATCAGGGGCTTGAAGGCCCGGCCGGAACGCTGCGCCTCGGCCAGGGCCATGGTGGTGGAGACCGCCGCATGGGCGGGCGTCTCCAGCCAGAGCAGCTGGGCGGCGCCGAGGGCCAGGAGGGCCAGCACCTCGTCCGGCGGCGGCTTGGCCAGGCGCTGCTGCAGGATGCGGTCGATGCCGCCCTTGCGTCGCAGGACCGTCATGGCCAGGGCGCGGGCGAAGGCCCGGTCGCGGGGCTCCAGGGCCGCGAGGGCCGGGCCGCCCACCGACTCGTCCAACCCGCTCCGGCGGTCCAGGGCGGCGAAGACCATGTCGAGGGCCGCCCGGCGCGAGGCGAGGCCGCTGTCGGACGCGGGCGGCCGGGGTTCGCGGGACGGCGAAGGTCTGCGGGAGGCGGGACTGGGCACGGGCGCTACATCGGCCAGATCACCGGCGCGCGCAACGTGGACGGTTTGCGGCGGAGCCTGGACGGCCTACATCAGGCTCATGACCGCCGACGACATCCCCGAAGGCGCAGCGCCCGACAAGCCCCTGACACCGGCCGCCCGCCGGGCGCTCGAGGAAGCCGCCGTCCGGCGCGCCGCGGCCCAGGCCGAGACCGCCCCGCCGGAGCTGGGCGGCCCCAAGGGCCCCGAGCCCACGCGCTACGGCGACTGGGAGCGCAAGGGCCTCGCCATCGACTTCTGAGCCGCCGGCGCGGTTAACCAGACCTTTCAGGAATTCAACCGGCGGGCGCAGGTCGTGGAACGCTCCCCTCGCCTCGCCTAAGGCTTTGAACCGACTTTGGTTCATGGTGAGGAGGGCTGAGTTTGAAGGCCCTGATGCTTCCCCTGCTCGGCGCCGTCCTGGCGCTGGTCAGCTCCGCCGCGGTCGCCGGCAGCGCGCCGGTCGCCTACTACCCCTCCCTCGGCTACGGCCAGGGCGCGGGGGCCTACGACGACGGCCCCGGCGCCTATGACGATGGGCCCGCCTATGTCGGCGAGCCGGCCCACGGCCCCAACCTGATCCGTCCCGCGCCCGGCCCGTGCTGCGGCGCGCCGCCGGCGGACTGCCATTGCCGGGCCGCGCCGCCGAGGCCGCCCTGCTGCGACTCCGCCCGGCTCCCGCCCCCGCCGCCCGCCGCCTATGGCCGCGAGCGCGGCTATTCCGACGAGCGCGCCTTCGGCGGCGGCCATGTCTATGGCGAGGTCCGCCGCGACGAATACGAGTACGACTCCGGCTGGCATTTCCGCCGCATCCCGCTGGGACCCGACTGCAATTGTCAGGTCCAGCGCGAGCGCTTTGCACAATCCGAACGCCTGCCCGACAGCTTCTTCGCCGACACCGGCGGCGTCGGCCCCGACGAGTTCATGTTCGGCGGCGGCGGCGGCGGGGTGGTGGTCGGCGGCGGCGCCTCGGCCGGCTCCTTCGCCTTCGCCAGCGCCAGTGCGCGGGCCAGCGCCAGCGTGGGCGTCCGCATCGGCCGCCACGGCGGCGGCGGCCATGGCGGTCACATGGGCCACGGCTGCGGCTGCAAGAAGTAAGGTTGGGGCCTACGCCCCCGCCATCTCGGCGACGATCGCTTCGGCGGCGGCCCTAGGGTCCGCCGCCGCGTTGATGGGGCGGCCGACCACCAAGTGGCTGGCGCCGTTCCTGAGGGCGTCGGTGGGGCCGGCGGCCCGCGCCTGGTCGCCGAGCGCAGCGCCAGAGGGACGGATGCCCGGGGTCACCACCAGGAAGTTCGGGCCGCCCAGCCTGCGGGCCACGGCCGCCTCGTGCGGGCTGGAGATCACCCCGTCGAAGCCGGCCTCGATGGCCTGGCGCACCCGCCGCTCCACCAGCTCGCGGGCGGAGAAGGCGTAGCCCATCTCCTTCAGGTCGGCGTCGTCCAGGCTGGTGAGCACCGTCACCGCCAGCAGCTTCATCGGCGAGGAGCCGCGGCCCTGGACCGCCGCCCGCATCGACTTGGGCTCGCCGTGCACGGTCAGGAAGGCGCAGGCCTCGGTCGCCGCGATCGCCGCGGTCGCCCGCTGCACCGTGTTGCCGATGTCGCTGAGCTTCCAGTCGGCGAAGACGCTGAGGCCGGACCGGGTCAGCCGCTTGGCCAGCTCCATCCCCCCGGTGGCCAGGAGCTCCAGCCCCACCTTGTAGAAGCCGACCTGGTCGCCCAGCCGCTCGACCAGGGCCTCGGCCTCGCCGATGGTCGGCAGGTCCAGGGCGACGATCAGGCGGGGATCGGCGGGCATGGCGGCCTCCTCGGTCGCACGGCGGTTCGGGGCGGCGCCCATGGCGAAGCCTCCTGTGTGGCGCGTCCGCCCAGCCGGAGCTAGACACGGGGTGCGGACCCCGTGCGGACGCGACGATTCTGTGAGCTAAGGCCTTCCAATGAGCCCGGCCGAATTCGGCGTCAACTTCTTCGTGGCGATGTTCGCCCTGATCGATCCGATCGGGAACGTGCCGGTGTTCGCCGC
>CAZTMF010000417.1:0-3526 GCA_964614675.1 uncultured Caulobacteraceae bacterium
CCAGGACCGGCAGCTCGTTCACCCGCATCACCCGCCGGGGCGCGGCGAGCTCGGGAGCGCCTGAACTGCGCATGTGGGCGGCGAGGGCGGCGGGGTCCGCTTCGGGCTGCTCGGTGAGCAGCACCAGCCGCTCGCCCTTGCGTTCGTCGGTGAGCGAGACCACGGCGTGGCGGGTGTCGGGCCAGAGCCCGGCGGCCATCTCCTCGACAGCAGCCAGGGACACCATTTCGCCTCCGATCTTGGCGAAGCGCTTGGCCCGACCGAGGATCTTCACCCAGCCGTCCTGTCCGATGGTGACGATGTCGCCGGTGTCGTACCAGCCGCCGTCGAGCGGCTCGACGTGACCGTCCGCGCCGAGATAGCCGGCCATGATGTTCGGCCCCCTCAGCAGCAGCCGGCCGCCCTCGTGGATGCCCTCGACCGGCTCCAGCCGGGCCTCGACGCCCGGCACGAGCTGGCCCACGGTGCCCGGCCGGTTGTCGTCCGGCTTGTTGACCGCGACCACGGGCGAAGCCTCGGTCACGCCATAGCCCTCCACCAGGGTGACGCCGAAGCGGTCGCGGATCAGCTCGTGGGTCTCGGCGCGCACCCGCTCGGCGCCGCAGCAGATGAACTCCAGCGCCGACAGGTCGTCCGCTTGGGACGAGCGGGCGTACTGGTTCACGAAGGTGTCGGTCGAAAGGAGCACGCTGGCCTTGGTCTCCTTCACCAGGCCCGGGATGATCTTGGAGTGCAGGGGCGAAGGGTACTGGAACGACCTCAGCCCCTCGATCAACGGCACGAGGATCCCGCCGGTCAGGCCGAAGCTGTGGAAGGCGGGCAGGGGATTGAACCAGATCCACGCCCGGTCCAGCGCGATGTGGGCGGCGACCTGGGCGACGTTGGCCAGCAGATTGGCGTGGGTCAGGACGACGCCTTTGGGCGCGCCGAAGCTGCCCGAGGTGAACAGGATCACCCCGATGTCGCCGGGCTGCGCCTTGGCCGCGAACCGGCGCGGGAAGGCGCCGGCGAGGGCGGCATAGGCCTTGTCGGCGGTCCCGATCTCGCCGCGGATATCCTCCAGATAGGTGATCGCAGCGATGTGGGAGAGGTCCTCGATCAGGTCCTCGAGCCTGCCCTGGGCGATGAAGCGACGGGAGGTCAGGATCCGCTTCACCCCCGCCGAAGCGCAGGCCGAGCGCACGTTCCGGGCCCCGGCGCTGAAATTCAGCATCACCGGGACCCGGCCGCGTGCATGCAGGGCGAAGAAGGTGACCACCACGCCCATGCTCGTCGGCAGGAGGACCCCCACGTGCTCGCCGGGCGCGCTCAGCCGCTCCAGGCGGCGACCGAGGGCGAAGGCGGCGCGGATCAGGTCGGTGTAGCTCAGGGGACGGCGGTCCTGGTCCTCCAGGATGACGGTCTTGCCGCCGTGCCGCTCGCGCGCCTGGATCAGGGCTCCGAACAGGGTCTTGCCCGCCGCCGTGGCGTCGAACGGGGTCGCGTGGGATGCGTCTGACAAAACCCGGGCCCTCACCTTTGGTCCGCTCTACTCCGCGTAGCGGAAGGCGAAAAGGCGCTGGACCTTTGTTCGACGAAGGCGGCGACCGCCGAAAGCCAGGGGCGGCGCACGGCGTCGACCTCCAGCTCCAGCGCCTGGCCGGCCGGACCCTGGGGCTCGAGCGTGCAATGGGCCATGCGTCTGCAGGCCGCGCGGGCGGCGCCGGCGCCAGCGTCGGGCTGCAGGATCAGGGTCGGGACCTCCACGTGAGGCTCGGCGGCTTCCGCCGCCCTGGTCGCGTCCTCGAAAGCGGTGATCCAGCTCCATGACGGCGAACCCATGCGCAGGTCAGGGTTGGCGGTCTGCCAGGCCAGCCTGAGGCGCCCGCGCGCCACATCGTGGGTGAGACCGAGCGCGCGGTCGTCGGAACCCTTGCGCGACCAGCCGCCATGCAGGTCGGCCCTCAACCAGCCCAGGCCCAGTCGCTGCCTCTGCGCGGCGGCGGAGGTCGAGGGCGAGGCGTCGGGCGCAAGCTTGGGCGAGGTCAGGATCAGCCCATCCACGCCCTGCGCCTCGGCGGCCGCCTGCAGCGCCACGGGGGCGCTGGTCCCCGAGGCCATGACGATCAGCGGCCGGCGGCGGATCACCTTCCGGATCATGCCCCGCGCCGCCCAGACGTCGGGGGCGAGGCTGTCGGCGTATCCCAGGTCGCGCAGGCGGCTGTAGCGGCCCGAGCCGCCCTGGCCGACGGGCTCGATCACCCAGACCACATAGCCCCTGTCGTTGAGCTCGCGCGCCGTCTCGAACCACGCCTCCGCCGGCTCGCCATAGGAGGTCAGGATCAGCACGTCGGCGTGGGTCGTTCCGCTGGGCGAGGAGACGCCGTACCGGGCCGCCGGCGCATCGCCGACCTTCACCAGGCCCCAGGCCCAGCCATCGGGCGCCAGGAAGCGGCTGTCGACCCCCGGCGGCGGCCGGCTGTCGGTGAACGGCTCCTTCGGATCGCCGCGCCCGCACGAAGCCAGGAGCGCGGCCGCCGCCAGGGCAAGGACCTGCCACGGCCCCCTGCGGCGTTTCCGGATCGTCTGGGGACAACTGGCGATGGCGTGAATTGCCTGCGGCAAAGGTCGGGCGGCCAGATGACAACGGTCCCGCTGCAAACGCCACAACTGTCGCGTGAGGGTGGAGTCGCCCGGCCTCTCTCGACGACGATCAGGTCCCGAGCTTGATCAAATGGCGCCGAGGGCCGATTTAGGTTCCGATGGTCACCGTCATCGACTCAGTGTCCCCGAACTCTGGCGCCCGCGCGCTCCGCCACCCGGAGAAGCAGTCGCGGCCCGACACCCCGGTCCTGAAGAAGCCGGACTGGCTGCGCGTGCGCGCGCCCGGCTCGCCCGGCTATCTGGAAACCCGCGACATCGTGAAGGGCCACGGCCTCGTCACCGTCTGCGAGGAAGCGGCCTGCCCCAACATCGGCGAATGCTGGTCGGTCAAGCACGCCACCTTCATGATCATGGGGGAGGTCTGCACCCGGGCCTGCGCCTTCTGCAACGTGCGCACGGGCCTGCCCGGGGCTCTGGACCCGACCGAACCCGAGCGGGTGGCGGACGCCGTCGCCAAGATGGGCCTGAAGCATGTGGTCGTCACCTCGGTCGACCGCGACGACCTGGACGACGGCGGGGCGGTCCACTTCGCCCAGACCATCGCGGCCATTCGCAAGGCGGCGCCGGCCACGACCATCGAGATCCTTACCCCCGACTTCCTGCGCAAGGACGGAGCGGCCGAGACGGTGATTGACGCAGGTCCCGACGTCTTCAACCACAACCTCGAGACCGTGCCGCGGCTCTATCTGACCATCCGCCCGGGCGCCCGCTACTACCACTCCCTGCGCCTGCTGGAGCGGGTGAAGGAGCGCGATCGGACACAGTTCACCAAGTCCGGCATCATGGTCGGCCTCGGCGAGACCAAGCCCGAGGTGATGCAGGTGATGGACGACATGCGCTCGGCCGGCGTCGACTTCATCACCATCGGCCAGTACCTGCAGCC